>JAHLWJ010000570.1 GCA_019057975.1 Promethearchaeota archaeon
GATCTCGCAATGGAAATGGCGGAAACTGCATCAGAAACAAGAAAAGCTGAACTTTTAGAAATTGCCGAACGTGCAAGACGTGTACCAGCACTTCCACCTAGAACATTTATGGAAGCACTTCAATCAGTTTGGATGATCAGTGTCGTTATGGAAATGAGTTATGGTGAAGGAAGCATATTTTCTCAAGGACGGGTGGACCAATATCTTTACCCATATTACGCAGCTGATTTAGCAGAAGGTCGGATTACTTATGAGGAAGCTTTAGAAGCAATTGAGGAATATTTAGTTAAGCTTTCTTCTGCAAGCTTAATTCAGAACAATATAACTATTGGAGGATTAGATAAGGATGGAAATGATGCTACTAATGACATGTCTTACATGATTCTTGAAGCTACATCTAATGTGAAAAGCTTATATAATACGATATCGATAAGAATTTCTTCCAAGACTCCCCGTGATTTTTTGAAAAGAACTCTTGAAGCTTATAAATATACAGCCGGAATGGCTATTCATAATGATGAAATTCTAGTACCACAGCTTCATGATACAGGATATTCATTAGAAGATGCCCGAGATTATTCACTTGTAGGGTGTGTAGAACCAGCAGGCACAGGGAATGACTTTTCTTATACAGCAGGTAATGCCGTTCAGATTTCAACCCTTCTTAATATGGCATTAAATGAGGGCCGTACACTTTTATCAGGTAATAAAACTCTAGGGGCAAAAACACCCCCAGCAAAAGATTTTAAATCTTTTGAAGATGTGAAGAAGGCTTTTGTAAACCAACTTAAATTTGCAATAAATCTCTGTGTGAAAAAGGCTGAGTTGAAGGATAAAACTTATGCGGAGTATTTACCTTCCCCATTACTTTCTTCCTCAATAGAAGGATGTCTTGAAAGCGGAATGGATGCAACTCGAAACGGTGCTAAATATAATAATAATCCCATGGGTTCACAAGGGCTTGGTACTGTGGTAGATTCCTTAGCAGCAATTCGTTGGGCTGTATTTGAAGAAAATCTAGTATCCATGGAAGAATTAGTTAACCATATGAATAATAATTTCAAGGGAGCTGAAGAACTTCGCGAAAAATTGCGAAATAAAGCACCCAAATATGGTAATGGTGATGAAAGGACTGATGAACTAGGAAAATGGGTAGCAACTACTTTATGTGATATTACAAGAAAATATAAAGCGAGAGGCGGTGATGGTATATATCATAATTGCCTTGTATCTTCTGCCACTCAGGTTGTAGAGGGTAAAACATTAGGTGCAACTGCAGATGGAAGATTAAAGGGTGAACCCGTAGCGAACGGCATCTCTCCTTCAAATGGTACAGAAAAGAATGGTCTTACCATGACACTCAGATCAATAGCTTACGCGACCGCTGAACCTCATTTAACTAATGGAGCAACATTTAATATTAGACTCAATCCTAATCTACTGCAAACAGATGAGGGACTCGATCAAATAACTTCTATAGTAGAGGCGTATTTAGAGTTAGGAGGTCGAGAGCTTCAAATAAATCCAATAAGCTCAGAAACCCTTTGGGATGCACAAGCTCATCCAGAAAACTATATTGACTTATCTGTTAAAGTATCAGGCTATTCTGCTCGATTCATAGATTTAACAAAAGAGCTTCAGGATGATATTATCGCAAGAACAGTATTCAATGAATTATAAACTTCTATTTCACTTTTTTATTTAATAATACTTTTCCTCTTATTTTTTTCAATTGTTTAGATATGCAAATTCGAAATCTAGTTTCAGAAAAAAAAGAGTAGCGAAGGTTTAAAAGTTCATTAATATACAATATATAATATTACTTGTCATAAATCCAATAGCAGATAAAATGAGAATGATTACATGAGATTTAGTTGTCTATCAATGACAGGTACCACACACATAAGGTGTAAAGTTGGTGTACTAGCTGCATTCCTTGCCCATCCAATGTATCAGCCAAACGAAGACCTTGTCCGCGAAGCAAAGACTTATGTTTTAGGTTATCATGCCAAATGGGCTTATGCATTCCATTTACCTAAAGATGAAGCATTTGAAGTTCTATCTAAATGCCTTCCAGATATAACCAGAAGACAACAATCGACAGGTATGTGGAAACGGAAAAATGCTGATATATATACTTATGGGATTTTAAGAGCGTTAAAACACGCTGGGCTTCTTGAACAAGATATTTTCCGTTATAATTTATACCAAAGTTTTCGAGAGAAAACCGATCTTATAAGCATCCTTGTAATGAAAAACATTATTAACGAAACTAATATTAACATGGAAAATATTGTAGCTGAAATTTTCTCTACTCAAAGAAAGAATGGTTCTTGGTATGATAGTCTCTCTGGGACCTGTTTTCAGCTACAAATATTAAGCGAATTAGGGATTAATACTAAACATGAATCAGTTTCTTCAGCTACTAGATGGCTTTTTGAACAGTTTTATGAAAAATTTGAAGGAAAAGCAAGGACTTGGAAATTTGATTTTGAGAATATTTTTCTACCTAATAATTATGCTGCTGAGCTAAATGGTTTTCAACAAGTTGCTCCAGAACATGGTAAAATGGGGTGTTTTAGTTCTTTAGTATCTGGTTCGGGTAGTTTTATTAAAGGGAATCCTGCAATAACCACCGCTATAGCACTCTATACATTGACAAGGTTAGGATATGGAAATGATAAAAGAATATTAGATGCGTATGAAAATTTATATAATATTCGAGGTTTTGGAGAGAGGAATGGAGAAATCAATGAATATAATTGGTGTAATGGTGTATACAAACCAAATTCGGTACGTTATGATTTGAATAGAACAGGCATTAGTTTCGATGATTATCTACAAATTGTGAAGGAAAGAAAAACAAAAAATCAAAAAAACCTTGAAATTGGGTTGGAAGGGTCAATTAAAAATCCTTTGAAGTAAGCAATTAACGAGTTAAACCTGACCACTTAACATTATTAACTCCTGTACCTACTGCGATTTCAAGAAAATTGTCCATTTCTTCTTTTGTCATTAATGGTTCCTCGCTTAAAGACCATGATATACCTAATCTTGAATATTTAATATCACAGAGTTTATTAAAACTTAATAAATCCCATTTATCAGGTAT
>JAHLWJ010000122.1 GCA_019057975.1 Promethearchaeota archaeon
ACAAGAATTTTTTAATATTTGTAGCGGTTTTTTTCAGCAGAAAAATATTCTATCACAACCTTTATTTTCCTCTCATTTTAGGTTTTATTTTACTTTGTTGTGCTTCCTCTTTTAATTATATCATAAACGACATAATAGATGTAGAGAATGACAAAAAACATCAAGAAAAATTAAAAAAGAAACCTTTAGCATCAGGAGAACTGCCAATGTACGTCGCAGTGTTATTAATTATAGCAATTGTAGGGTTCATTGTATTCTCTTTGGTCTTCCTTATACCCAATATTAGTTTAATGGTAATGATTGTTTTTATAATTTTAACAGGACAGTTATATAATCACTTCTTTAAAAAATATGCCTTTGTAGATATTTTGGTGTTATCTACCGGCTATTTATGGCGGGCTTTGTCTGGAGTAGTAATTATTAATGCTACTATCTCTGCTTGGCTCTTTTTAGCGATATTCGAAATTGCCATGTTTCTTAGCATAGCAAAAAGAAAAGGAGATTTGTTGTATCTCGGGAAGGATAAAGCAATTGAGCATAAAAAAGTTTATGATCAATATTCTCTAAAATTACTCGAGCAATTTCACGTGTTAATTGCTGGATCCTTATTTATGACGTATTCTCTTTATCTCATTTTAAAATTTTCCCTTTTCGAGCCCACTATAAAATTACAGGAATATATTGTAATATTCACAATCCCAATATCGCTTTATTTAATCATGAGATTTATGTATTTAACCACATCTAAACCAGAATTAGCAAGAAAAACTGAAAAAGCTTTTTTCGATAAAGGCATAATTATCTCGGGAATTTTACTTTTTTTGATCCTTTTTTTCTCATTTTATTATGATATAATAATAACTTTTATTATTGGTTAGGGTAATCATTTTTATAGGTTTAATTTCAAATATATTAATCAGGAAATTTCGTTTTTCTCAATTTATTTTTCTAAACCTAGATAGCTTTATCCAACGAGATATAGAAATCCTATGGAATTATATCTTAAAAAAAAAATTAGCTTAGGTTAAAAAAAAAATTGGATATAAAATTATAGATTGTATGAAATTTTCATTATTTTTCCTAATAATTTATTTGCTTTTTTTTTATTCAAATTAATTAATAAATTAAAGTAATAACAAAATAATTTGATAAAAATTAAATAAACTTAATTTTTCTATCCATCTAAATTTTTAATTGTATTATAACAAACCTTTAAACAATCATCCATAATAATATTTGAACATTTTTCTGGTGTATCCTTTTTAGAATGAATATAAATAGAATCTCTAGATGAATGAAATAAAGCTGTTTGAAATGATTTATTCGTTTTTTTTGAAAATTTATTAAATGATATATAATCGCTTTTTGGCTTAAACTTTTTATCATACACTGTTATTGGTATGTTCAATTCCTCTGCTGAAGCTTTTATTAATTGATTTAAGTTTTTATTTATTGCTTTTTTAAATAATAATCCAGATTTATTTAATAGCCCTATATACGATCCTACCATATCGATATTAATATTAATTGATTTACTTAAGTCATAAATTTTATCGTATTCTTTGGCATATTTATCCACAAATTTTTTTGAACCTTTTAATCCCCACTCTTCTGCTCCACACCATAAAAATAATACATCATAATTAGTAAGCGGATTTTCTTTAACTTTTTTAGCTAATTCAATTAAAATTGAAACACCACTGGCGTTATCCATTGAACCAGTTGATTTGCTGGAAGTAAATAAGAATAGAAAAATAGGAATTATCACACTTATAGTTATTAATGAACAGACACTTACTAAAAATAATAAAAATGTATTCAAACTTGTTATTGAAATAATATTTAATATTAACCAAAGTGAGATAAAAATGGATAACCCCATATATGGAAGGAGTATAATTTTCATGATAATCATTAAAATTTTTTGCATTATATAGGGGATTCTAGATGATATTGAATCATAATGAGCTGAAAAAATTATAATAGGCTGATTTGGCACTTTTTTTTTTGATGGTATTTTTGCAAATAAATTTTTAGACTGGTCACGGTTTACCAACGAAATTTTACGTGTTCTTTGAAACATGTACTTCACAAAATAAAAAAAAACAATTATTAAAAACAAGCGAAAGATAAGTAAATATATGAAGATCATTAGATATACTGTTTTCATTAAAAATCTAATTGGTGTACTCCAAGAAAAATATTCTAATTTAGTATCTATATTATTAACATTTAATTCATTTTGTATATAATTGATTGCCTTGGTTTCTCCTATACTTGCTGCCGATCGATCATACGCTAATGCTTTTACATGATTTATAGTTGATGCTTCAGTATATAATTCCTCATCTGTAAGTGCCATTTTCTCTTATTTTTTAATAATTTCTTTATTTTTAAGAATCTTTTAATTATGCTCTGTAAACTTATAAATTTAACTAATCGATTGTAATTATTAATTATCAGGAAATTTTTAAGATTTTTTATAAGATGTTGATTGTAAAGAAGAGAATTATAATTTTAAAGGTTAATATCGAGATTTTCCCTAATTCTTTTAACCTTATAAAATTTTATATTATCACTTTTTTAGAAATAAAATTTCTAATGAAATCCAAATTATAATCCTAAATTTAAATCTCGGTCCTAATTTGTAATAATTTCGTTATTTAGTTAACGTTGATACATCAAGAAAAAAAGGATAAAACTTATAAGTTTACGAATTGGATATCATTATAACATAAAATCTATAAAAAATCTATAAAAAATCTTAACTTTAAGTGATTAAAATATGGAAATGGAAAAAAAAAATGTAGCTATCGTAATACTTGCTGTAGCTTTAGTGGCATCTGGTGCGGGTAACATAATATTTGGGGTTCTCATGGGTGGTATCACCCCTTTTGCTCCAGAACAACCCTCAGCCATTATTTACGGGACAATGTATGGACCTGAAGACTCAGATCCACAATACATGTGGGATTCCGCTTCATTTGACTATGCATTCAATGTCTGGGAAGGTCTATTCGCTTATAATCTAAGTCATCCTGATGTTCCTCTTATTCCGAGACTTTCAGTAGATTTTGGAGTGTGGGAAGGGAATAACTTGACTTTAACACTTCAACAAGGAGTAGATTTTCATTCTGGTACTCACTTCAATGCTACTTCTGTTAAATTCTCACTCGACAGATTGCTTTATTTGACAAACTTGACTGGTGCTCAAGGAGCTGGTGATACAGTATATGGTGAATCTATCATAACAGTGCTTTATATGTGGCCAGATGGTACATCTGTTATCAACAGTACAGAAATTATTTCTGAATATGTTGTTAAAATCATATTAAACAAGGAATATGGTGTCTTATTACCCGTATTAACCTTTACAGCCTCAATGATGATGGATTATGAAGTTACACCTGAATTTGATTATATTAGTGAAGGGATGTCGGGAGCCACGGCTACTTCAGTTTCTGGAACTGGCCCTTGGAAATTTCAATATTACATTCCCGGTATAGAAGCCAAATTTATTAGAAACGATGATTATTGGCGAGGAGCTGGAGATATAGAAACCTTAGTATTTTCAGTTATACAAGACTCTGATGCAAGAAATAGTGCTTTATTGGCAGGAGATGTTAACTTATTATTAGATCCTCATCCCTCTTATTATGATGTTATGAGGGCTGAATCTCAACTAACACTCTATGAAGGTTCACCTGGTACCATTACCCAGTATCTTGGATTCAATAACATACTTTACAACAAGACCTGGAGAAATGCGATGTCTTATGCAATTGATTACGATTACATGATCGATGAACTCTTGGAAGGTGAGGCAATACGATTAAAATCACCAATTCCTATGGGAATACAATTTGCCAATGATTCATTTGATGTGGCAACCTTAGACCTTACAGTGGCTAGAGGCATAATGAACGGTATGGGTTTTGGAACAGGCTTTACAACGGAACAAGATTGGATAGATCAAGCAGGATCAGCTCCTTTCTTAACGGTTAACTTTACATATAACCTAGGAAATAAATTCAGAGAAGATATGTTTGTGCTATTAGGAGATAACCTTGAAAAGATCGGAATTTTAGTCGAAGATAGTGGTCAAGAATGGGGGCCATACTTGGATCTCCTTTATGATAGGGTTCCCGGTGGATGGGATAGATTATCTATCTGGTTTATTGGATGGATGCCTGACTATAACGATCCAAGCAACTATGTTAATTCGTTGATGTCTAATGTATCTTCTTCAACCTCTACTCAAATAAACGATCCGACATTAGAGGCTTATATGTTACAAGGACTTGAGGAAACTGATCAAGATATAAGAAGGCAAATATACCACGATTTGCAGAAGTATGTTGTCGAAGACCTTAGACCATGGGCTTTTGGATATGTAAGCAAAAACCATGATTGCTGGCTTTCATCGTTGAAAGGTTTCCCAAGCAACGGTATGGGTTATGCATACTTCTATCCTTGCTATTTTGACTAATAATAAAGCGAAGTATTAACAATCAAAAATAAATATTTTTTTTTTTTTATTATGTATATCTAAGATTTTTAATAGGAAATAAATGATTTTTTAATGAGCTCAAAACGCTTCTTTTTTAACCCTCCAACAAAATTAAAAGCTTTTAAAAAAGATCTAGCCCCATTAGGATTTTTTTTTGATTTAATTCCAACAAAAAATTTTAAAATACCTATAATGCCCGTTCCGATGAGAATTGATAAACTTACAAATCATCAACCAACTTTATTTATTTTACCTGATTTTAACTCTCTTAAAAATATATTTCAAAAATATCATTTATTTATTAATTTTGAGCAATTTTTTTTAATTGGATTAACTAATTTAATCTCTTATGCTAAAGTTAAATATAAGGAACTAACGAAAAGAAACCTTAAAGATGAAATCATTGTCCAATGGTTTGAAAAGTCAAAAAACATTATCACAGAGATTTATAGCTTAACAGAAATGTTTACATTTTTAATTTCTGAATTTTTAAAAACAGTTTATCTTATTAATGCTGAAAAGACTAAGGATGAAAATAGTAATACACTTGAGCATTTTCTCCAATATTGTGATACAATGATTAATTATTGTGAAGAAAAAATAGATAATAATAAATTTATAATAAAAAAGGATGATACAGAAGAAGAAGTAAAATTATACAAAGAAAAAAATAATAAATATTATCCTGAAATTGTAAGCGTTGATGTGGACAATCTATCATTAAATAAAAAAGAAAAAAGGAGTTTTATTCCATATCTTATTTATGATGATTTATTTGATTGTTTTTCGTACAATAAAAAAAAATTATTAGAAAATCCTATAAATGATTTATCAATAGATTACTGGTTCGAGAATCGAATAATTAATAAAGACCCTACCATTGATAAATTTAAAATTGACGAGATATATCGTAATCGAATTAATTTAAGCTTATTTGATGTCAAGCGATTTCTATGAAAAAATTAAAAATTGAATTAGGTCGACAAGGAACTTTTATTTTAGCCATTATGTTAATACATTTCGTCTTTTTTGGGTATATTGCCAATGTATATGAAAAATCTATTGGATTAGATATTATATTCTTAAATAAAATTTTATTTAGCCCTGTTTCATATGTGTCAACTTTTATTCTTATAGCGATTGTGTTTTTTCTCGTTTTTAAAGAAACATTTTTTGAATATGGGTTGAGAAATAGTATAATGCTCGTGCCTATTATAATAGGTATGTCATGGGTATGGTCATGGATTATAAATGGTTTTAATCTACTAATAATCCCTCTTTTTTTTATAAGATTAGACGGATATCTGACGATAATTTCCATTCTTGGTATTAATTTGGTAACAGCAACATTAGCATCTATCCTTAAACAAAAATATAAAGAATATACTACATAATAAATGTGAATAAAATTTTTATACTTATTAAATTAAATTAGACTTAATATAGGGACTGATAAAAAATGAGTATGCTAAAATACATTTTGAGAAGACTTCTAGTTATGGTACCTGTACTATTCGGAGTTTTATTAATTACGTTTGTATTATCTAGATGGATGCCCGGTGACCCTGTTTTAGCCAATCTTCCACAAGTATTCACAGATGCACAATATGATGCAGCTATGCGCCGTTTGGGTTTTGATCTCCCTATATGGCAACAATTTTTTATATATATAGGTAATCTTTTTACCGGAAATTGGGGCTATTCTGTATCGATAAATAAAGGTCAAGAAGTTTGGGAATTAGTTTGGCAAAGATTTCCAAGAACAATTGATATTGCATTATTTTCCATGATTATAGCTTCTTTTGTCGGTATTAAAACAGGTGTAATATCGGCAAAGCATAGAAACAAGGCAAAAGATACTATTTTGAGAGGGGCTGCTCTGATTGGGGTTTCAATACCTATTTTTTGGCTTGGATTAGTATTACAATTAACATTATCATATAGATTAGGTTTATTTCCCGCAGTAGGGTATAAAACTCTTACCTATGATGAACCGGTATATTTTACAGGATTCAGAATAATAGATGCTTTTGTGTCTGGTCAATGGTATATTATAACCGATTATTTATATCATTTAGCTCTTCCCGTTCTCTGTTTATCATTTATCACATTAGCTTCTATAACTAGACAGACACGTTCCAGCATGTTAGAAGTCCTTCAACAAGATTATGTAAGAACTGCCAGAGCAAAAGGTTGTCGTGAAAAAGATGTAATAAATAAACATGCAAAAAAAAATGCTTTAATCCCAACAGTCACAGTTATAGGTTTAAACGTCGGAGGCTTACTCGGAGGTGCTGTTTTGACTGAAACAACTTTTAATTTACATGGAGTGGGAGAATTATTGTTACGTTCTATAGTAGACAGAGATTATTATATAATAAATGCTATTGTATTTATGGTTACTATTATATTCATTGCAGTGAACTTATTTACCGATTTAATCTATGCGCAACTTGATCCCCGCATAAAATATTGATCCAGATAAGAAAATAAGAAAATAAAGAGTTGATCATTAAAAAATGACACAATTAGTTGAACAGGAATTTAAATTAGAGGAAGAAAAAGAAAAAAGCATAGCAAAAAGGATTTTAAAATGGATTGGTTCAAATCTAAAATTTTTATTTATCCCTGGCTATAGACTAGAAGAACTGACTATGCGTGAACAAGAATATGAAAAAACAGTTAGCAAACGAAAATTTATCAGGAGATTAAAATCCGTTTTGACTATAATAGGAATTGGTATTGTATTTATGATAATTACTTTTGCTATTTTTGCTCCTTGGATTTCACCATACGATTTTGCTTACGCAGATGGAGTTTGGACGGGATCATGGGATCCGCCATCTCCCGAACACCTACTAGGTCAAACTAATTTTGGACGGGATATTCTTGCACGTATGATATGGGGGGCAAGGTCTTCGTTAACAATCGCACTACCCGCTATAACATTAAGCGTTGTAGTAGGAGTTATCTTTGGAATTATAGCTGCATATTTTGGAGGTTGGATTGATTCGATAATAATGAGAATTTCTGATATCTTCTTTGCATTTCCAGGATTAATTTTTGCTATCGTGTTAGTTGGAATTTTAGGTCGTAGAATGGAGTATATCATTTTAGCGTATGGAATCTTAGGAATTCCATATTATTCGCGACTAATTCGGGCTAGTGTCCTACAAGCAAAAGAGTTACCTTATGTAGAAGCAGCAAAAGTTTCAGGAGCTAAAAATTGGAGAATTATGTTTAGACATATCATGCCAAATTGTATTCAACCAATTATAATTTCCTTTACATTTGATATCGGAGGAGTTATTTTGAGTTTTGCAGGGTTAGCATTCTTGGGATATGCCGATCCCCATCTGATTGAATGGGGCCGAGATATAGATATCGGACGTGGGCATTTAGTTAATGCTCCATGGGCATCATTTTGGCCGGGATTAATGATAATAATTACCGTTTTGGGCTTTATGTTAATTGGAGATGGGTTAAGAGATGCTTTAGACCCAAGATTGAGAAATCTATAAGATTTCTTTTACTATATATATTAAAATTAAATAGTTGTTTGGCAAAAGATAAAAATGAATATTACAGAAAAGAAGCAAAGTTCGGAAAAGGGAACTCTGGTTGAATCAGAAGCATCTGGTGAAAATTCGGAAAAATTGCTTGAATTAACCAAACTTAGGACTTATTTTTATACGGAAGAAGGGGTAGTTAAAGCAGTTGATGATGTTTCTTTAGATATTTATAAAAATGAAGTATTAGGTTTAGTCGGAGAAACTGGATGTGGAAAATCTGTCACTGCACTTTCAATCTTACGGCTTGTAAGAGAACCTGGAAAAATTGTTGAAGGATCTATTAAATATAAAGGTACGAATTTATTAGATTTGATGGAAACTGAAATGAGGAGTTTCCGAGGTAAAAATATAACAATGATTTTTCAAGATCCTCTAAATTCTTTAAATCCCGTAATTTCTGTGGGAGATCAAATTTCAGAAGTTTTTCTCTTGCATCAACAAGACATTCTTAAAAAAGAATTGGATGAACGAATATTAGAACGAAAAAAGAAAAGAAATACAAAAAAGGAATTAAAGCAAAAATTAGGAGAATTAACTGGAGAGGAGCTAAATAAAATTAAAAAAGAAATTAAGAAACTAAAAGCAGAAACAAGCCATGTACCTGTGATAAAAGATGTTCTTTTAGATAGTGCGGCGAATATTATAAAAGAAGTAGGAATTGCTGATGCACGAGGGATTTTAAAACGATACCCTCATGAATTAAGTGGTGGTATGAGGCAAAGAATCATGATTGCAATGGCACTTTCTTGTAATCCTGATTTACTAATCGCTGATGAGCCAACAACTGCTTTAGATGTTACTATTCAAGCCCAAATACTGGATCTAATGAAAGATTTGCAGAAAAGGTTTCAAACCTCAATATTACTTATCACTCATGATTTAGGAATTATTGCAGATATGTGTGATCGAGTAGCTGTAATGTACAGTGGAAGTATAGTCGAATATGCTACAGCTTTTGATTTATTTAAAAATCCACGTCATCCTTATACTCAAGGGTTAATAGCGGCTATACCGAGCATTGAAAAGAAAAATCAAAAACTTCAAACTATTCGTGGAATGGTTCCCAATCTTATCTATCCCCCATCAGGTTGTAGATTCCACCCACGATGCGACGAGCGATTAGAGATATGTGATAGCGTAAAACCTACCTTCCTTGAAATTAGTAAGAGATACTTTATTGCCTGCCACTTATTTGATCCAAAATATAAGGACTCACCTAAATTCAAATGGGAAGAAAAAGAGTTAAAATTATCTGAACAAGTTTAAAATTTAATGGGAAAAAAGAGGACTAAAAATAAAATGACAATAAGTAAAGATTCAACAGCCCCTTCTAAGCTTTCAGAAGAAGTTATTCTTTCTGTTAAAAATCTAAAAACGCATTATCCAATTCTTGGAGGTTTATTTAAACGAAAAATAGGGGTAGTAAAAGCAGTAGATGGGGTTTCTTTCAACCTTTATAAAGGGGAAACTTTAGGTTTAGTAGGAGAAAGTGGTTGTGGTAAAACTACAATTGGGAATACGATATTAAATTTAGTTCCAGCTACTGAAGGTGAGATCTGGTATAAAGATCAAAGAATAGATGATAATTTCACCCAAGATATGCGGAAAAAAATCCAATTGGTTTTTCAAGATCCTGATTCATCTCTTAATCCAAGATGGAAAGTTGTTAATATTATTGGTGAACCCTTAAGATTGATGATGGGGGTGAAGAAAAGGAGAGACATCCGAAGGAGCGTCTTGAAGCTATTAGAAACAGTTTCTCTAAAAAATGAGCATTTAGATCGATATCCACATGAATTCTCTGGAGGTCAGAAGCAAAGAATAGTAATAGCAAGAGCACTTGCATGTAATCCTGAAATAATAATATTAGATGAGCCAACTTCAGCTTTAGATGTTTCTGTTCAAGCTCAAATTTTAAACTTATTAAAAGATCTTCAAAAACAATTTGGTTTTTCTTATCTGTTCATTACCCATGATTTAAGTGTTATTCAGCACATCGGAAATAGAATAGAGGTAATGTATTTAGGTAAAATGGTTGAAGGTGGAATGACAGAAGAAGTGTTTTATAATCCTACGCATCCATATACTAAAGCATTGCTTTCTGCAAGGCCAACTTTCGACCCTAGTTCAAAAAGAAATCGGGTTATATTAAAGGGTGATGTTCCTAGCCCAATAAATCCTCCAAGTGGATGTGCATTTCATCCTAGATGTTATGAAAAAGAAAATCATGTTAATTGCGATGTAAACAACCCCGTAAGGGTTGATCTGGGGGGTTTACACTATATGAATTGTGCACCCATAAGTGAAGAAAAAAAGTCGTATAAAGGAATGGAATACATATCTGATTGAATAGATATTTTTAACTATTAGAGAATATCTTTTTCTATTTTTTTATTATTTCCTTTTCATTATAACTTAAATAATTTAATTTCTATATTCAGAAATTGCATAAAAAAATTAAAATGTCCGTCTTTTTAATAACTAATCATGTCTAATAAATCTCAGATTTTTATAGTAAAAACTTCTCCTAAAACTGTTTTAGAGGATTATGGTAAATTAATGCATTTAGCTCAATATGAGAAAGTGTATGAAAAAAATTCTAAAAACATCTTAAAATTAAATTTAAGCTGGTCTAAATTCTTCCCTTCGTGCTCTAGCCCACCATGGCAAGTCGAAGGGGTTCTTAAAACTATGATAAAAGATGGTTACGATCCAAAAAAAATCTTCACTGCTGAAAATCGGACTGTTGTGACCAATATAGAAAAGGGACTAAAAGGAAATAAGTGGGGCCCTATTATAGATAAATATGGAGTAAGGTTCATCCCTTTAACTAGAATTCCTTTTGTACCTTACGAATCCCAAAAACACCGATTTATTAGCTTAAAAAACAAGAAGTTACATGTTCTAGATTCGAAAATATTCCCAGGAGGATTTAAAATTCCAGAATTTTACATTGGAAAGCCAATAATTCACTTGCCCACAATGAAAACTCACGGTCATACTGGAGCGATTGGAGGGTCTTTAAACCAGACAAAGGAAGAATCAAAGAATGGAGGGATAACATGCGCTATGAAAAATGCTTTTGGAGGATTATTGACCAAAAGAAGGCATTTTAGTCATCAGTTTATGTCTGAAGTTCTAGTAGATTTATTAATCGTTCAAAAACAAATTCATCCAAACATAATGGCAATAGTAGATGGAACAGTATGTGGAGATGGCGCTGGACCAAGAACAATGATTCCTCGGATTAAAAATTATCTCCTCGCCGGATATGATCAAGTTGCTGTTGATACTGTAGTTGCAAAAATGTTAGGATTCGAACCATTAAAGCTTCCTGCTATTAAATTAGCCCACGAAGAAGGGTTAGGATGTGGTGATTTCGAGGATATTGAAATTATTGGAGAGGACATATCGGGAATAAATTGGAATTTCAAAGTTAAACGAAGTTTAATAATATGGGGAGATCAGATGGTTAGAAAAGGGTCTTTACAATTTTTAAATCCTTTACTACATAATAAAATCTTTTTTACATTACCGATTTTAGGATCTTTAGTATTTCATGATATGCTATGGTATCCAACAATCGGAAGGAAAAGGATTAAAAAATTCTTTGATACAGCTTGGGGAAGCCTTTTTAAAAACTATCCAAGTAGTTAGAATTTAATTCTTTGGCATCTTTTAAGACTTCATTAATAGTATTATCAGTTTTAAAAACAAATTCCTTATCAATCTTAATATGTACTAAAAATTCGATTGATCCTCCTTTACCTAACAAGGGAGAAGCGATTAAACCTTTCGGATACAGTGAATTCATTTTGCCCCATCCTATGAATTCTCTCAAAATTTTCTTAAGTATTGTCGAATCTTTAATAATTTTAAATTTTTTTTCTTGATGAAAATTGGTTTCAAAAAGAGGTTTAACTAGAACAATGATATCTCCATCTTGCTTTAAATACATCTTGACATTTGGAAGAACTGACCTAAGCGAAGAGAAGGTTACATCTACAGTAGTAATATCTATCTCTTCTGGTAAGGATGTCAGTTCCCTTGCATCAACGCCAAAGAATTCTACAATCTTATCATCTTTGCATGTTAAAGAAGGATGAAGTAAATTAGTTGCCGTGTCAACGGTATAAACTTTTAAAGCACCGTGTTGCAACAAACAATCTGTAAAGCCTCCAACTGAAGCACCAATATCAACGCAAATTTTTCCCGTAACATCGACTGAAAAACTTTTAAGTGCAGCTTCTAATTTTAGACCCCCCCTTCCAACATAAGGATATTTTTTTGTAAGGTTAATTTTTGAGTTAATATCAACTCTTTTGCTAGATTTTAGAATTATCATATCATTTACAAGAACAAAACCGCTTTTAATTAACCACTGTGCTTTTGTTCTGCTTTCTACTAATCTTCTATCTACTAATACGATATCTAAGCGTTCTTTCATCTTTCTAATCTCAATATATCAAAATTTTAATTCTAAATAATGAGA
>JAHLWJ010000571.1 GCA_019057975.1 Promethearchaeota archaeon
CAGCAATGAATCTTAGCTATACTTTAGGTATTGATGAGAATACTAAAGAACAAATCGTTCCAATTAAAGAAATGAAGTCAATGATAGAGGAAAGAACTTTTGTAAAGGGTGCGGGTTCTGGAGTCTATAATATAAACCCAGAAGTGTCTGATATTCCTGATAAATATAAAGTATCTGGTCCGGATGGACTACAATTATTAGTTCTAGGTGGAATTGAAGAACCCGCAACTGGTTGTTTATGCCCAGAAAATGCGTTAATAAGAACTTTATTATACAATTTGTTTGTGAAAAGAGATGAAGTAATAATTGTTGATTTTGAAGCAGGTATAGAACATTTAGGTCGCGGAACAGCAAAAGGAATTGATTTAATGCTAGTAATTACGGAACCCTCTCAAAAATCTTTAGATCTCTGCAAGAAAATAATTGAACTATCAAAAAAATTAGGAGTCATCAATATTTACTTAATAGCAAATAAATTGATTGATGATTCTCAAAAAGATATTATTAATCAGCGAATCAAAGATTGGGAAGTCCCACTCTATCATTCAATTCCGTTTGATTCAGAAATAGGGAAAGCTGATTTAGAAGGCATATCTCCCGCGGATTTCAACTCAAACTCAAAAGGAATTTTGTCAATAAAGTCTCTTTATGACAAATTGAAGAAATTGAAACAAGAATTATTTGATATATAGACTGTAAAAATCTTTTAGAAAATAAATGAAAAATTTTTCTTTCAATATTCAATTTATTAAATTATAGCCTAATATTCGGATTATGGACATTTTCACACATTCTGTTTTCGGAGCCCTATTATATATTCTTTTTTTAAAGGAGGTAACCTTTGAATTTATCCCAATAGCAATTTTTTTCTCAATTTTACCTGATTTAGATATTTTTTTAACGCCACTTAAAAGAATTTTTAAATCAAATTATCTTGAACATCGTGGAGGTTCTCATTCATATATTGTTGGTATAATAATATCAGCTATTTTAAGTGTTGTATTCTCTACTCTTAGGAATCGACCATTCTTAATAACTTGGATAATAGGAACAGCGTTTTATGGGTTACATATCTCAATGGATCTTCTTACTACAACGAAAATACCTTACTTATTTCCGATTTCTAAAAAGGAATATAGCTTTTACGTAGAAAAGGCAGGTAGTTTATTCACAATGCTGAATTCTGTGATTTTTCTTATTTTTATAGGTTTAATACATGTTAATTCTGCAGATATATTTCTCTATAGTTTATTCATTAACTTTTATACTTGCTTTTTCATTATCTATTACTTCTATCGAATTATTTCGAAAATCAAAATATCTTCACGTCTTGAAAATAATCAGAAATACCTTCCAGGAATTTTACCCTTCATTTACGTTATTTATAATCATGAAATTGTTGAAAATGAAATATCCTTAAATATAGAAAAGAAATCTCACTTCTCGAAAGCCAAAGAGATAGAGAATGTCAAAATAATCTTAAACACTGAAGAAATGATTCTTTTCAAAAAGGGGTTGGAGCTGTGCAAAGCAAATTATTATTTTGCTAAATGGACCATATTTCCAATCTTTATTAGGAATAATGGGATTTTTTCTATCAAATTTTTCTTTTTAGAAACCTTGATGAATAAAAGAACTTTCTATGTTCAATTTGATTTTGGTATACTTACTCAACAATTAATTGGCTTTAACCGAGGTCGTGGAAGTATTCAACCTTAGTATTTTAAGATCGAATTTTATAGAGTAAATATCAGTAAATATTAGAAGGATTAATTTATAGTATATCAGATAAGTCTAAGTTTTGTTCTTCAGCAAGTTCATTCCATTGTTCTATTGCTTCTAATGCATCTTTTTCATTCATCATTTCTATTGCATAGCCAGCATGAACAATAACATATTTTCCTATCTCAGGATTCTGAATTAAAGCTATAATTACTTTTTGTTTAATCCCGTCAAAATCTATTAATGCTGAATTACCATCAATTTCTAAAATTTTTCCGGGTATTGCTAAACACATACAAATTCTCTATTTAAATTTATAACAAGTAATTTATGTAATATTATTGAACAAATAAAATTATCCTTTTTAGGATTTACCCGAGTAGAAGGCTATTAGGTCGTCTAGCCAATTAAAAATCTCTTCTTTTGATAGACTATCAATATTGAATTTTAATCTTTCTAACTCTCTCACAATGTTTTTTACATCTAAAGGAACAGAAGTGTGGCATAATTCAAATAAAAACTCGTTACTTTTTGACACTAGATTTTTTATCTCTGAATCCATTGCCTCAAACATAGGAGAATTATCAATCTCATCAACACTTTTATCAAAATCTACGAGAAGATTTATTAAATCGAAAAGCCTTCCAGTTTCGTTCCCCTTAAATGCACTTATAAATTGGAAGTAATAGCCCCTATAATCATCTATTGGAATTGATTCTGAATATTGATTTGCGATTTTGATTACAGATTTAATATTTTTATAAAGATTGGATGGAGACCATGAATATAAATCAAAGCTGGATTCTACATCATCACTCCGTATATCCAAAGTAAATTTATGTTCATCTTTAAAATAGCCAAATGGAATTATTACAAAATCTAATGGATTCATTGTTCCCTGGTTTAAAACTAAATTAAGATCCCTTATTTCATGTGTTTGATCAATTGAATGTTTATACAAGTTGAAACTTACTTTCTTAATATCAGGTTTGTACATATAAAATAATAATCCTTCAAATCCTTGAAGATTTAATTCTACTGAGAATTTTATATTTCTTCGAACATTCACTCCATTATTAAATCTCACGTTGAGAAAAAGATGGTAGTAATTTTCGAGATGCTGAAAAAACCAAGGAGCATCACGCTTTAAATTAAACATGATTATACTTACTCTCCATTATTTTTATTTTTTTTATTTTTAATAATCCCTAAGATAAATACAGTGGAATTGTTTAATTATACAAAATTATAAAATTCCAATTTATTAAATAATTCTTTCTTATTTAAATCTTACAATCATAATAAGAATGTTAAAGAAAATAAAAAAAAAATAAAATAAATTTATAGATTTTAGCTTAAAGATTTTCTATAGCTGT
>JAHLWJ010000572.1 GCA_019057975.1 Promethearchaeota archaeon
GTAAAATCCTCTTTAGTGTAATCAATTACCTTATCGGCTCCCAGAGATCTCACCAATTCTAATTTCGTGGTACTGCATACCCCGGTAACTTCTGCCCCAAAGTACTTGGCAAGCTGAACAGCAAATGTACCTACTCCTCCAGAAGCCCCAAAGATAAGGACTTTTTGTCCGCTCTGGATATTTGCTTTTCTTAGGAAAAACAATGCGGTTAATGCTCCTTGTGGTACAGCGGCGGCTTCCTCGTAGGTCATATTGGTAGGTTTTATTGTCAGCACCCCGTCTTCAGGCAGACATATGTACTCGACATAAGCACCTAAACTCTCTGTAAATCCAAAAATCTGGTCACCTCTCCTGAATACTTTTACATCTTTCCCTACGGCTTCAATTTCCCCGGCTAGCTCAGTCCCTAGTATAGGTTGTCTTGGTTTTCTGAGACCAGATGCTATTCTATTTAAAAGCCCGAATCCAGGAGGGGCCGTGCAACTTCGCTGCCAACAGTCGTATAAAGTTACTGTTGTAGCATAAACTTTAATCAACACTTCATTGTCCTTGGGAGTAGGTTTTTCCATCTCTTGGAGCTGAAGAACCTCGGGTGGACCGTATTTAGTGCATACAATCGCTTTTATTTTTTTATTTTCCATCATTTTATTTTTTCACCTTTTAATTTTTATTTTCCAAGTCTAAGTACTCTAGTACCTTATTTTTAATTTTCTCCATCGTGGGCGTATCTGTGGTTCCTTCAAGATAATTTATCGTAAAAGTAAGCTTACCAGCAATTGTAACTACTGGAACAACCAGCTCGATATAAGGAGTACCTGAAGTAACTAATATAAAACGATCTAACTCCAATGATCCATATTTTTCAGGATAATCCAAAAGACCAAGATTGGTAATAGCCAAACCAGGGAATTTAGGGATTTGTTTTTTTGCCCTTTTGTTTGCTATATTCTTCTCATCATTACTATAAGTATGAATTTTTTCATATCTACTATAATTTGAGGGAACAAGATTTCCAAAAAGCGTAAATTGGCGGGCATCTACCATAGATTGATCAACGAGGTCTGTGATCGCAGCAAATTCAAATATTTTATTAATGTAGAGATTTTCTTTTGCTTTGTCATTGAAAATCTTAGCATTCTCCCAAAAACCTTTTTTTGGATTATATGAGAATTTAAGCTCAAATCCTGAAACATAAACTCCAACATATTCACCTATAGGATTTTTATAGCGCTTTCTCGTGTTAACAGGGACCATAATATTTCGTCTTCCTCCTTTAAAGGGACCTCGGATAGAATTACGCGCTGCTTGAAAAGCTGTATTAAGAGCTGAATTCACCGTTATTCCGTGTTGACTACAACTTTCAACAAGATTTGATGTTTCTTCTTCACTTAATTCCACTGAGATGATTTTAAAATTATAGTTGTCCCAAAATGCTCTAAAGATGTTATCTTCATCCTCTTCGTCAAAGATTAATTTTTTCTTTTGCCATAAATCGTTCATTTTTTTAATTGCGAACCTTATGGCTTTTCCAATTTTTATATCTATTGGAAAATTATCTGGAGTTGCTAAAGGGGGCTCTGCCATCTCTTGTACTTTTCGATCAGAATTACCAACATGCAAAAGGAGATCACGAGCTAATATAGCCAAAGAAGTTCCATCACATATTACATGATGACAAATGATGAGAACTTCAGAAATCTCAGGTGATTGCAATAATATAAAGCGAGTTAATGGACCTGTTGATAATTTAAAGCGGATTTTATAGTCATTCAAGAGCTCTCGATTCCAATCTTCATCTGATGTTCGTTGAACTACCTTTAACGGATTTTCAGGAACATTTTCATTTGTATACCATGGCTCACCTTTTTCATCTATATAAATTCGGACTCCTACTAACGGGTGCTGCTGTCTTACTTTATTTAGTGCACCTCTTAAATTTTCCTCCGAAATATAACCTTTTAGTCTAGCTACTATAGATATAGTTTGATTAGGAGATCTAAAAAATCTCCTTTCAAAAGAGTTCAATTTTCTTTCATATTTCTCATAATTTATTGTTTGAAGTTGAGTAATTTTCTACCACCTTATTTTTTATAATTTCTTTTTTTATTAATTATAATACAGATTGGGACTCTAATAAGACCATGTTCGCTAATTTGGAAAAAAATTAACAATGGGATCTTATAATCCCTAAATAGAAAGAACGGTAATTTAACATCGAAATAATAAATTCTTAATGCAAAAAATTTCTATAATATTCACTTCTTTATACCGATAGGAAAACGAATTGATATAAAAAATACCAAAATTTTTTCTAGTTAGTTGAAATATGGGAAGGGTATTTAAATTAATATCTCATTTAGTTCTAAGTAATTGATCTACCCAACAGTCATACCACTTTATGGATAAAAAAATATGAGGAATTACATCCTTGAATCCTTCCGGTTGCAATTCTTCCTGAATTCTCTGAGAATCCTTAGAAGATCTTGTCAAAGTACACAATAATATTAAGTGAGGGATATTACTAAAGGTTAAACAGTATGCAATTTTCTGAGAAAATTTCTTGTTGAGATGTTGAATCACAGAATTTAGATTAGTGCCTTCGTTTAAAAATAGATAAAAAAGAGTAAAATAACTGTTTTCATACATCGGTGTCCACTGAATCGTAAATGTGGCTAGGTTATTCTCAATCATTCGATCTAATCGTTTTCTAACAGTTTTTGCAGAGAGCCCTATATCATCTGCGATATCCGTTATAGGTTTCCTTGCATCTCTATTTAGGGTCTTTAAAATCTTATAATCAATACTTGTTAGTGGTTCTGGTGTTGTGACGTAAGGTACATTGATAATTCCTATAGTTGGCTCACTAATTTGAGCCACTTTTGAGACATAACTACTATATTCTTGAAGTTCTGATATATTTCTTAAATAAGCTTTGATGTAGATAAATTTACCTCCGGATATACACACCATGCTGATATTTTCATGTTGCCCTAGCTCTTTACTAACAACATCCATTGATTTTGCATTAGAAGTTCCAAATATCGCAACCCATAGATGTTTTAATGCTATTTGACTTGGTCGTGCAATATAGGCAT
>JAHLWJ010000123.1 GCA_019057975.1 Promethearchaeota archaeon
GAATGGGAAAATAATGGGCCTTGAAAAAACAACTTAGATTTAAAGAACTATTAAAATATTACATCCTTGAAATGATTAACCTTATAAGTTCAGCTGTAGCTTCACAATAGACTCTTGCTAAAGACTCTCTTTTTGCCTCACTGATAACTCTGATAATTGGTTCTGTGTTCGAAGGATGAATTAAAATAAACCATTCTTTGCCTTTACCAAATCGGAGATCAAGATCAATTTGATTTACTTCTTCTCCCTCTTCACTTAACTCTATTTTTACTAGTTCAATAATCAAATTAATATCATTATTTTTAATATTAATTTTTTCTCTATTTGAATAAAATCTAGGGAGATTAGAAACCAAATCTGAGATTTTTCTTTCAGTACTTACCATAATTTCTATAATCTTAGCAGCTGCAAAAATTCCATCTCGAGTATTGTTGAAATAAGGGAAAATAAAACCTCCACATGAACCCTCTCCACCAAAAACTAAGCGCTTTCTAGATTTTGTAGCCTCTTTTACAATCAAAGAATCTATTTTATCTGTTAAAAATCTCTCTCCTACAGGAGTTCTAATTACTTGAGCATTATATTTTTCAGCGATCGCTTCAAACCTTAAAGAAGAAGCTAAATTTGTAACAATGATTATTTCTATATCTGGATCAAGGTTATTCTTTAAATAATATTCAGTAATCAGAGCCAACCCAATGTCTTCAGGATAACAAACACCATTTTCACCAATTATAGCTAATCTATCTGCATCAGAATCATGGGCAAACCCTATATCATATTTACCCTGCCATACTTCCATTCTCAAATCTCTAAGATTCTTCTCTATAGGTTCAATTTCTCTAGGAAATTTATTATTAACTAGCAAATTGTTATTAAGTAATTTTACCTCACATCCCATTCCTTTAAGAATTTGAGGTGTAGCGAATTTTCCCGCTCCTGCTCCAGTATCAACTACTACTCGAAGATTATTTCTTCTTTTGACTCTTTTATAGTCAATATATTTATACAGATCTAGAATATAATCTGGAATTGGATTCAAAGTTTCAATGTGTTCGTGTATCATTGACTTCTCTATCGGATAAGAATCTAGATCAATCTTGTCTAACTTATTTGATATATACTCTAAATCACATTTATCAAGGAGATTTTTTGTTGAAAGCAGTTTTAAACCATTCCACTCCTGAGGATTATGAGAACCAGTAATTATAATGCCTCCTGGTATACCATATTTTTTTTTAGCATAAATAATTACAGGCGAAGGGCAAATTCCAAGATTAATTACCTTAATACCTGTTCCAATTAACCCCTCGATAACAGCTTTTTCAATCTTATTTCCACTTGGGCGAGTATCTTTACCTATTATAACTTTTTTATCTTTACCATTAAGCCATAAACCATAAGCGATTGCGATTTTCTTTATAATATTAAAATTAAAATCTTTGCCAGTAATGCCTCGTATTCCACTCAAAGTAAAGATTAAATTTTCCCTTCCCATTTGTTTCTCTTAATTTTTAATTTATTCTTAAGTGACTACCTGGTTTTTCTCAATTTTGTATTTTACAAGTGTTAGTGCTCCTCTTAAACCAATTTCATCCTCGTATTTTGTTAATTTAATTTTTGGAGGATGATTTATTGTAAATTTAAGAGAATCTTTTTCAAATTGTTCAATTAATTGAGGAATTATCTGATCCTTATCTTTCATCATTGCTCCCCCAAAGTAAATTGATGAACAATCATAATAATTATTTACTAATCCTACTCCTACTTTTGTATAAAAAACACAATCATCAACTATTTTATTTGACAAGTTATCCCCTTCTCTTGCTGCTCGGAAGATTTCTTTAGCAGTAATTTTAGATATATCATTCTCTACTATTCCCAATAATATTTCCGCATTATATTTCCCTTCATTTAATGCATCTATGGTTCTTGATTGTACACCTGTTCCAGAACTATATGCTTCCCAACACCCATATGTCCCACAATTACATTTAACGGTACTCTTTGGCTCAACTAGTCCGTGACCTATTTCCGCTGCGTTACCTTCTTTTCCTAATAATAAATGCCCATTGCAAATAACGCCACCACCTATTCCTGTTGAAATTGTAATATATACTAAATTATCCTTTTCCCCCTCATCTGCTTCGAAATAATGCACACCTAACACAGCACCAATGCAGTCATTTATAAAATATAATGGTATTCCAGGAAACCTTTCTACTATTGGTTCTTTTAAAGGAATTACTCTAAATCCAAGATTTGCATTATTAAAAACTATTCCTGTATCTATATTTAAGGGACCAGCTGAAGCTATACCTATTCCAATAAGTTGCTCCTCCCTTACTTGATTTTCCTTTAATAATTCTGATAAAATTTCACAAATAGAATTACCAATTGAAAACTTAGTTTCTTTTAACGTTCGAGATTTTTCTTTCTTGATATTCTCTTCATTTAGATCTCTTGTACATATAGCAACTCGAATCCATGTACCCCCGATATCAACTCCAGCAATATATTCCTCTATTATTTCCCTCACCAAATACAAATTAAAAATAATTAATGAATTAATCTTGAATAATAAAATTTCATTAAAGCAATATTAAAATATTTGTAAATTATTTAATAGAAATTGATTTGAACATCCTTATCATGGACAATTTCTTCAATATAATTAACTATTTCACTTTTTCTTTTGTCATCTATTGCATATACAAAATATTCTGCAGGAATTCTCGCTATTGAATAAATTTGTACAATATTTGGTTTGATTTGTTTTATCGCAAGTCCCAACTTATCTAGGTTCTTTAAATTATTATTTGATATAAAATCATCTTTATATGAATTAAAAAATAAGGTTTGAATAGCTAGTTCATGGTTTTTAGGCATTTCATGTCGTAATTTCACGAGTGAATCTATAACAGTTTCTATATCTGGTGAATTAATATGAGGACGATTTGATCTTTTGAAATCTTCATTAGTAGCCACATCCAATTTAGCCAATACAAACTCAAATTGTTTAACTCTCTCTCTAATTTCATCGAAATGGAGCGTACTAGAATTAGTAAAAAGAGTGAGTTTAGGTTTTTGTTTGGTCCAATTTAGTTTTTTCCTTACATCTATGGCTATTTTTAGGAAATCCAATAGGTTTTCATTTAGAGTTGGCTCACCATTGTAACCAAAGGTAATTGAATCCAGATGAGGGACATGAGTTAAGATTGAAATTAGTTCTTTTCTAAAACTAGCAGAAGGAGGTAATTTGACTCTAAAATCAGGAGATACTAAATTATCCTCGTCAGTAATACCGATTTCGCAATAAACACAATTAAAAGTGCATAATTTATAACTAGGTAATACGTTTATTCCTAAGGATAGACCTAACCGTCTTGATCGAAATGGACCGTATGTGTACTGACGCATTCTTAAAATTTTATAAATGGTTAATTTTTTTTCTTTTCATGCAAATTATTTTGAAATTGAGAATTATAATTTAAAAATCATATTCTGTATCTATTCTCTGCAATAATTAAAAGGTTAGATTAAGAATTAACTTTATTAATTAATAGTAGCAGATAAATATTTTAAAATCCATATACATCTATTATCTCTTGCAGGGACATTACATCAAATAATGCTTTAAAATAGTTTTTAAAAGATCTTTCGAATAAATAATCTCCAAGATTATAATGTTGTTTATACTTACTTATGTATTTATATAATATTTTTAAATTTAAACAAAATTTCAAAAATAATTATTAATATAATTTTCTATTGCTTCATTTAATTTCTTAGGTTGTTCTATCATAGCTAAATGCCCTGCATTCTCAATAATTACTAGCTCAGAATTTCTTATCTTTTTGTGAAAAAATTCGGAATACTTTACAGGAGTCATAATATCTTCTTTACCAACTAAAATTAAGCAAGGAATATTGATTAAGGCAGTCTTATCAAGTGTATCAAATCCATCACAAATCTTAAAATCATTAAATATTACTTCTGGATCTGTTTTTAGAAATTCATTTTTAAGATTATCATCCATACTCTCTATAAACCTTGGAAAGTTATTTTTCACCATTTTTAGAATTGATGGTAAAACTCGCAATCTCCCCCCAGTTCCAATTAAAAATAATGCGGCGACTTCACTTGGATATTTAAAATAGTAAGATTGTATCACTGCTCCGCCTAATGAATGACCACCCAGGATTATATCTTTTAAATCTAATTGTTCAATGAATTTCCTAAGAACATCTACGTATAATTCAAGAGAGAGTTCTGAAAACTCATCGGACTTATTATGAGAAGGTAAATCAATAGAGTATACATTATACTTTATATTTAACTTAAATTGATCATTCCAAATGTCTGAATTTCCACCTGATCCATGAATGAATATAAGAGCACGTTGAGAATTATTATTTTTGACTTGATAATAAATCTTTTTTCCAGAATATTCAAAATTCGGAATAGTCTTTCACCATTAAAAATGATTCTTTATATCTAATAAAATTAGATTCTAAATTAGGTTTTTGAAAAAAATTTTGGATACGTATTTGAAAATGAGCAGTATTAATAACTTAATTGTCTACGCCAATATCTCTGTGCTGCATATCAAGCAGCCGTTTGTATTTTCCATTTAATGCTAACAAACTTTCATGACTTCCTTGTTCTACTATACCTTTCTTATTAGAATCCAGAACTATTATGAGATTTGCATTTTTTATCGTCGAAAGGCGATGAGCTATAATAATTGTGGTTCTTCCTTCACGTGCTTTGTTTAAAGCATCTTGAATCAGCGTTTCGGTATAAGGGTCAACCGATGAAGTAGCTTCATCCAATATTAAGATTTTAGGATCAGTAATCAATGCCCGAGCAAAAGCAATCAATTGTCTCTGACCAATTGAGATATTAGATGCATTTTCTTTTAACTTTGTATCATATTTCTTATGAAGAGTTTCTATAAAATTGTGCAATCCTAAGAATTTTGACACTTCTATCATCTTTTCTTCTTCTGCCTTAGTTGGGTTCTCAAAGGCATAGAGAAGATTATCTTTTATAGAACCTGTAAAGAGAAAGGCGTCTTGAGGAACTATCCCAATAAAATCTCTTAAATCCTTCTTACGAACATTTTTTATATCAATACCATCAATAAGTATATTTCCGTTATTTGTATCATAAAACCGAGCAATTAATTTAATTAATGTTGTCTTACCAGCACCAGTCTCCCCTACAATGGCCACTGTTATCCCTGCGGGTATAGTAAAGGAAAGATCTTTTAGAACATAACCTTTGGATTGCTTATGTTGGATTAGTGTTTTCTGTTCTATTATCGCATCTTTAACTATCTTTGGAATATCCTCATACACTTCTGGAGGAATTGTTATAGTTGCAAGCATTTGAAGTATAGACTGAGGTGTCATCTGACTCATCCCACCACCCATCATCCCTCCTACCTCTCCACCCATCCCACTGCTTTGTTGTATACCTGTTTTAGAACCAAGGGATCTTTCTAAAAACTTAACCATCATGGATATAGCCTCTGGGGGGATCATACTCTCAAAAGAAAATGATGGTTTTTCAAGTCCCTCTTTCATTGGTTGACCATCTTCGCTTCTAGGTTCTTTTTGAAAGGAAGTTTTAAATTCAGGATGTATATTAGCATATTCAGTATTAGGTACAGCATATTTAAGCTCTCCAAGGAAGGTGTCAATTTTATCTGGAATTTCTTCTGGTTTTGAGCCCATTAAGCCCATCATTAGTTTTCGGGTCAAATCTGGCGGCATTTGCATCATGTTCTTCATAATAAATGAGGAATACGGTTCAGGAAAGGTTTTTATAAATTCGATAGCTCGTTTCATCATCGGATGTTGTTCCATGCTTGCATGACCGGGCATCATTGGTTTATTTGATTCCTCACTTTTGACAGTTTCATTGTTTAAAATATACCCGAAACTCGCGTTTTCAAATTCTACCGTGCCTTTTACCTCATTAAGTTCCGATGGATTTTCATTATCAGGAATTTCGACTTTGTCTTCTAATAAAGAATAGATACGATCGCTAGCTGCCATTGAGGAATTTATAACTTGCTGAATTTGCATTAACATCATAAAAGGTCGGAAGAATTGACCTAAAATTCCAATATATGCACTTAATACTCCTACTGAAACAATTTTACCGAAAATTGAAACATTACCCATGTATGAAAAACCTCCGGCTAATAAAATACACGCAGTTAGGGCTGTAGTTATTAGGTTTATAAGGGGAAATATTGTTGCCATATATCTCCGTATTCTCATCATTGCGTTATAGTTAGCTTTATTTGCTCTATCAAATTCCGAAGAAGCTTTTTTTTCTTGGCCATAAGCTTGGACTACTTTTGCACCAGCAATATTTTCTTGTATAGATGATGTAACTTTTCCAATTGTCTTCCTGGATTCTTTAAATAATCCAATCGCCATTTTCCTGAAAACCCCAGTTAGAATGAGAAATATGGGGAAAACTGGTAAGCTAATTAAAGCTAAAAATGGGTTAAGTATAAACATGATGAATATTGTAAGAGCAATTGAAACAAAACTAGTAATTATCCCCACAAATTGACCTCCTACTAATTGGTTAAGTAAAGTAACATCATTAGTGGTTATGGACATAATATCCCCTGAGGATCTTTGGTCAAAATAAGTTATGGACATGTCTTGTAGTTTATAGAAAAGATCATTTCTTATATCAAAAGTTATTCTTTGAGACATCTTTCCCATACCATAGCTGGAGTAGTAGGTTGTAATAGCCATAAATAATAGTAAAGAAAAATATGTGACACTCAGTATTAAAATAAATGGAATATTTTTACCAATGATTCCTTTATCAATAATGCTAGATGTAATCAGTGGTGTAATTGCTGTTATCAATGTACCAATTAGTAAGAAGATAAGATAAATAGAAAATTTCCCTCGAAATGGTTTTAAATAGGAAAATAACCATCTCCATAATGTGCTTCTCGAGTGCTGTAATTCTGATGCTTCAAAATCCATCATAAACTTATGATGAGATCCGGCACTAGGTTGGATAATTTCTTGTTGTTCTTCCTCTTCATTTTCTTGTTTATTATTGTTTTCCATTTTTTTCCCCCTTAATTGGATTCCTCTTCTGCTTTTTGTTTGATGTAAAGTGTTTGGTAGATTTGTTTATATAAAACGTTTGATTCAATTAACTCATCATGATTTCCAAATCCGACAACTCTTCCCCGGTCTAGAATTAATATATAATGGGCTCCTCGAATCGTAGAAATTCGCTGGGTGATTATAATCGTCGTGGTATCTTTCATAATTCTTAATAATTCTTTTTGAATCTGGTATTCAGTCTCAACATCAACAGAGCTAGTAGAATCATCAAGAATTAAGATTTTTGGTTTTATTAGCAAAGCACGCGCTATAGATAAGCGTTGCTTTTGACCTCCTGATAGTCTTGTCCCCCTTTCCCCAACAATAGAATCATAACCTTCAGGTAAAGAAACAATAAAATCATGTAGATTAGCAATTTTTGATACTTCTACTATTTCTTCGTGAGATGCATCATCTTTACCATAGGAAATATTTTTAGCTATACTTTTATTAAAAAGATAAGTTTCCTGAGAAACAATACCTATATTTTTACGTAGATCCTTTACTAAATACTTACGAATATCTCTGTTATCAATTTTTATACTGCCTTCATTAACTTCGTAAAAACGAGGTATTAAGTTGATTATTGTAGATTTTCCTGATCCTGTTGTTCCCAATATTGCTATAGTTTTCCCACTGGGTACATCAAATGACACATTTTTTAAAATTCTATGATCAGGGGTATACCCAAAAGACACGTTATCAAATATTATATCCCCTTTTAAGGATGCATCATCCCTAATTGGAATAGCGTCAGGAAGGTCATTTATGTCTGGAGTTGATTCCAAAACCTCTCTAACACGAGTGAGTGCGGCATCTGCCTGAATATAAGATAACATTATTTGACCAAACATCATTAATGGAAAACCAAGAGCAATTATATAGGTTTGAAGCGTAATTATAGTTCCAAACACCGATGGATCTTCAATAAACCTAATACCACCTATTAATAAATTACTTATAGTCATAACACCCATAATTATATAAATTGCGGGTAAGTATAGAGAATTATATTTCACTGAGGAAACACTGGCATCATAAAACCTTTTATTGTTTGTCATAAATTTTTGTCTCTCCTTATCTTGAGTGCTAAACATGCGTACCACTTGAGCACCAACAATATTTTCTCTAATAGTATTTGTTAAATCTCCAAAGCTTTCCCTTGTATCCAAAAAAATTGGTTTTAATTTCTTTGCAATAAAGTATGAGAGAAGAAGTGAAGAGCCTATTGTAGGTATTAATATTAAGGATAACAGAACGTTAAAAAAGAAAAAGCCTATAATAACACCACCTATTTGAAGTGTGGATTGAATTCCCAATGTTAAACCCATCCCAAAAATCATTTGAGTTTCTTCTATGTCGCTGGTGGCTCGAGATATTAGTTGTCCTGTCTCAGTTTTATCAAAGTAAGAAAAAGACTGCCGGTAAATAGCATTACTTATATCTGTGCGAAGATGATAAACAGCTCTTGAAGAGACTTCTGCTCCTCTAAGCCTTGCTGCTCTGTTTGATATATACCGTAAAGTAGAAAACAACAAAATAAACCCAAAATTAATTAAAAATTCTCTAGCAGGTATGTTTGATTGAAGTCCCCCAACCATTCTCCCAATAAAGATAGGTGTGATCATGTAAAAAACTGTTGAAACTAATAAATATGCAAATTCGAGAATGAAAAACTTCCTCGATCTCAACCAATACTTAAAAATCATGCGAGCAGAATTCATTGATTTTAACTCCTTTTTTTATCCAATTTCTTATTTAGTTGTAAAATATTTTCTTCAATTCTTTGTAAAATCTTATTTAATCTTGATTTATCTTGAGAGAATCTCAATTTTTGAAGTTTTAAATAATCTAATTTTTCTTCATCGGATTTTTCATCCAATCTATTTAATATAAGATCAAAAGGACCTATTTTATGAAACCCTTTAGGCAGTACTCCTTTTTCATCGCCTAACATGGCAGTTTTTAAAGTTTCAATTGATTCCTCAATAATATTTTGTTTTTCGAGCATTAATTTTAATGTTGTATTACCTTTAGGTGTAACTTGATAAATTTTCCTGTTTCTCCCCCCTACTTGTTCCTCTGTATAGGTAATCAAACCTTTATCCGTCATACCTTTCAGTACAGTATACATGGTTGATGATGGAGGATCCCATATCCCTAGGGTTCGTTTCTCTATTTCTTTACCGATCTTATAACCGTAAGAAGGATTTTTTTCGAGGACAATTAATATTAGAGCGCTAATAAATCCGATTTTCATGGCATTTTCAAATTTTTCAGCAAGTTCTTCTGCCATGACCTTTCCCTTAATTTATAGAATATCTCATATATTGATATATATTTGTTAATAATATATAATTTAAAAAAGTGTTCTTGCTTAGAATAATTAATTAAAAATGGTGTTATTTTATGACAGAGGTTTATATTACTGATACTTCAGAATCAATAGATCAAGCAGTTAAAGAGATGTTTTCATACCTAGGAAAATCAAAGATCTCAATTCTTAAAAGTTCAAATGAGGTATATATTAAAGTTAATGGAATTGACTTTAAGAAACACACTTTTACTTCTCCCGAAGTACTAGAAGCTGTAATCAAGTATCTACAATCGATCAATGCAAAAGTATTTGTTATGGAGAATTCCACTCAAGCAAATTTAACGAGGATTGTTTTTACTATTACTGGTTATAAGGAAATATGTGAGAAATTAGGAACAGAAATTTTATATTTAGATGAGGAAGATACAACCACTTTTGAATTCACGGGGAAACCTTCAGTAGAAGAAGATCCCAATGGATACAATTTAAAGACTTTCCGGTTGCCATCAACGATAGTTAAAATTATCGAAAATCGAGACGCAATAACCTATATCAATATACCAAAACTAAAAACTCATTCAATGGCAGGAGTGACACTAGGTATGAAAAACCAATGGGGATTTCCTCAACATGCAGATCGAGGAAAAGATCATAATTTTAATTTACATTCGAAATTAGTTGATTTATATGAAATAATTAAACCTGACATTACAATTATAGACGGGCTTGAAGGAACAATTCACGGTCATTATCCCCCGACAGCATGGGAAGATCGACTTGTAAAGCAATTTAATATCTTAATTGGTGGAAGAGATACATTAGCGGTAGACACTGTAGGAGCAAGAATCTTTGGTTTAACATTAGATGAGATCCCCCATTTAAAAATTGCCTATGAAAGAGGTTTAGGAGAGGGTGATTTAAAGAAGATTACTGTAATTGGTAAGGACTTGGAAGAATATAGAGAGAAATATGAATGGGATCTATTACAGGAATTCCCTGATGATATTAAAATCGTAAAAGGTAAGAAACTTTTATGCAGAGAAGGTTGTCAGAATAATCCACTAGCAGCATTGCAAGTTTTCGCTAATGATTATAAAGATAAATTTAAGGGTGGTTGGTTTTTAATAATGGGTAAAGGTCATGATGAAAATCTCATTGAACAATTAAAAGATGAGGGTTATACTAAAGGACTCATAGCAGGATACTGCGCTATCGAAGAGGTTGGCAAAAAAATAAGAAAGGAGTTTGGTAGAAGGAATGTGTTTTTCTCTGGGGATTGTAATAACTTAGCAGACACAGTTACCGCGATTCTGAAGTTGTCAGGTATGAGTGCCCTGGATATAGTGTCATTGTCATTTGATGAATTAATGGAAATAATCCAAGAGGCACAAAAGCATGGTACGAAAGCTTTAATCACAACCGCATTTTAAAATCTAATTCTTTGCTTTTTTCATAAAATTAGAAATTTTTATAAAGAATACTAACGAATAAAATTATTGTGAACTTAAGTTCTGTTTATTCTGAGATAAAGCAACTTTTATCAATCTCAGATGAAAGTTTCGATTTAGAACATTATATTAATCGCCATTTTAATACTGAACCCGATGAGAATAAACTGGAAATTATCGGCGATATTCTACACTTTATTACTAAATTTACAATGTTTAAAGATATTAAGCCATTCATGAGTTCTCTTTATACGTGTATTACTAAAACTCTTGAAATTAAACCAGATTCGGTTTATGATTTCGAGGAATTATTAGTAAAAAACGCAATAATGCACTTTGTTCAAGAACATATTCAATATTCAAAAATTACTCAGAAAAGTCAAGTATTAGAATATCTAACAGATTCATTGGAAAAACTCGAAACCCAACCCTTAATTATGAATTTAGGATTATTAATTAAGCCAATGTATCAAGACCAAAGCTACATCTCTAATTTAAATAATATTAAAGAAGTTGAAGTTAGTTACAATCTGATTAATGGTACTGAAATTCAAATTAAAAGTGAAATAGACAATTGGCTTAAAAGCCAAGAGATCAAGTTAGAGAGACAAGAACAACTTCAAGAGGATTTATTAGATGAGTTGGATAAATTATTTGTTAAATATAACTTATCGAAAACTTCAGAAAAATCCAAGAAATTGCATATGGAAGCAGTAGAAATGCTCAATATGAAACTAACAATGCTAAGCTTAATGGATCAGATATCAGATGATTCATTCGAACCAATACCTATTAAATAATCCTAAAAAGATTGAATAATAAGGATTGAATATAGTTATTTATTGGTAATTCAAAATTTTTTCCTTATTTAAATCTAAAAAAAATTAAATACCAATTCTACTATTATATTAGAAAATGATTCTTAAACTTTGAAAAGTGAGTATATTGGGTGAGAATGAAAAACCTCCAACTAAGGAAGAAATTGAAGCAGATAAAAAAATGGTAGGTGACCTCTATAAAAAAGAGAAAGAAGAAAGAGAGTCTTACCTAAAAATTATTGAAGATGAAAGGAAAAAAGCTTTTGAGGAAAGCGTTAAACTAATTTCGGATCTAATAGATGAAAAAGCATTTATGGTTGATCGTTATAAAGAAACTACAGCTCAATTGAAAGAATTACATCCAGACATTGTTGGAGCGGGGCAAAAAATAGAACCTTCTATTGGAGAGAAAGCGTTTCTTGTCAATCGTCATAAAGAAAATGTTGCTCAACTTAAAGAACTAAAACCTGACATTGTTGGAACGGGGCAAAAAATAGAACTTTCTATCGGAGAGAAAGCGTTTCGAATTGAGAAAAAACGGGAATTAGATGAGAAACGTACTAGTCTTCATCCTGAAATGGATAAAGTCGCAGAGGCTATAGAAGGGAGTGTTTCTGAGAAAGCGTTTATGATTGATAGACAAAAAGAATTACATGAGCAACGTACAAGTCTTCATCCTGAAATGGATAAAGTCGCAGAGGCTATAGAAGGGAGTGTTTCTGAGAAAGCGTTTATGATTGATAGACAAAAAGAATTACATGAGCAACGTACAAGTCTTCATCCTGAAATGGATAAAGTCGCAGAGGCTATAGAAGGGAGTG
>JAHLWJ010000573.1 GCA_019057975.1 Promethearchaeota archaeon
CTTCTTTCAATAAAAATAGCTGATGTGTTATATGACCCTCCTACACTCTTTTTATCCATTGAAATGGGATTCCATGTTTTTTGGAGAATTTCCCGCTCGTTTTTTTTAATTGAATTTTGACCATACGGAGGGTTTCCAACAACGATATCGAACCCTTTTTGCTCTAAAAAGACTTCTGGAAATTCAAGGATCCAATGAAAAGGATTAACATTCCTTACCTTTTCTATTGAGACTTTATTTTTTTCTGCAAAAATATTATCGATCTTAACTTTAAATAGATCCGTTATTTCATTAATAAGCGCATTTAAGGGTAAGAGATTATTTGAATTAAGTGAAACGATGAGAATTCGAATTAATTTTTGTTTGGTTATAAGTATCTTCTTAAAATCAAGATTATCGATCTTTTTTTTCTTTAGAATTTCATTTAAATTAAGTACTTCTTGTATGATATCTCCTTTTAATTTAAGGATGTTAGCAGTTTCGAAAAGGTGAGACTTTAATTCTGATACTAACTTAATAGATGTCAAGATCTCTTCTGTCCTATCATCATCAAGAAAGTCAAATAATGTACTTTGAACATCTTCTTCCCCAGATAATATTTGGAGGGTACCAATTAATGAATTTCCTTGTCTTAAATTAAAATGAACATTTGGGAATCGGATAAAAGTCTCATTATTAGAATCAAAATGCTTTGCTAACGACATGAAAAGCCGTGCTCTAGCTACTTTTAAAGCCCTAGGATTTATATCTACGCCATAAATATTTCGTGACAAAATAATGAAAAATTTCAAATATAATCTCAATTGTTCTTTTTTATAGTCTTCCATTAAATTTATTTCCGTTAAGCCTTTATCATTTGAAGCAATAATAAATAATCCTCTTGTGTATCCTAATTTTTTAGCTTTTTCTATTATATTTTCATATAACCTCAATAACACTTCCATCGCACTCTCAAGAAAGTGAGCTGATCCAACAGCGGGGTCTAAAATCTTGAACTTTTTTAGAAATTTAAATATCTTCAATATATCTTCTTCTGAGCCATTGGCTATAATGGCTCTAATATCTTCATCTCTTGAAGGAAATAGATTTTCTTTAAGATTCTCAAATATTACTCTTTCACAAATATAGGAGGTGACTACTTCAGGAGTATAAAATGAACCTGTTTCTTTTCTTAAATTAAGTGACATTATTTTTTCATATATTGCCCCTAAAACATATTCATCAATATTTCCTTCTGTCCAATCTCGACTTTCAAATAAGTTTAAAATGGGCACTCGAGTTATTTTCTTGGGCTCAATTATTTTCAGATCTTCTACTAAATCTTCCATGTAAAATATATTATCAGAAATATTGATCTCTTCAAACTCTCCGTTAATAAAGGGAGCTGGTCCCGTCACAACAACCTTTCCAAAGTCGTGTGATTCATGATATAGTCCATTTGTTGACTCACCCATCATTATTTCAAATAGATCTTTCAAGCAAGAATAGAAGGTGTGGTATCCCAAGGTTTTATAGTTTTTGAATAAATCAATACAATAATTGGGATTATTATCAAGAAATCCTTTTTCTTGAAGATACCATATGATTAACAATTGCATTAGAAGATCTTCGCCAAATTCTTCTTTTTCAGCATCGGAAGAAATTCCGCGAATGTTACTAATCAAATCTTTTTTGGCTTTTCTATATAATTGATAGAACTCTTCGATAATATCACTTCTATCAAATAATTTATGCCATAAATCAAAATCTCCGAAATTTTTTACTAATTTCCTAAATTTTTTCATGAAGACGGGGGATATTTTAGAAAGAGACTTTTTTAATATCTGAACGTCAATTTTTAATGTAAAAGGTCTCTGTCTTATGAACACTACATTGGAATCATCAAAAATAATACCAAATAAGAGAATAGATTTTTCAGTTTCTTCAGAATCGGTAAAAATTTTATTTCGCGTATCATTAACAGTTTCTTTTAGGGAATTGGTAAAACATAATCTGAGTTTGTAATTTTGACCAGTTGATTCATCTTCAGAGATGATATACTCATTATCATTTAATTTTTCAAATTCCTTCTCGAGTATTTTGAATAGGACTTCATAATTTAATTGTTTCATTATGGACCCTCCCATCCAAGGATTTTATAATAAAGACGCCTATTAGTATCCGAACCGGGATTAAGAAAAGCGTATGCTTCATCAATCAATATAGGTAACCCATTAGGTTTTATATTTTCATTTTTATCTATGGCACCCTTCCCAATTAGATGTTTTTTAAAATCTCCAATATCCCTTGTGCTCATTTCAACTAAAGGCAGATAGTCAACCAAAGCTATTATTTTACTCCGATCTATACCACTCTCATCCAAAGTTTTATGTTTTTTCTGTTGTCGTAGAAAAACTAAAAGTTTTCTAAGAAATCCTCTTTGAACGATCATTCCCTTGTATTTATCCATTATTTCACGTTCAAAATAGAGATCAAGAGAATTTATTCTATCATGCACCATCCTGATATTAAATTCACCATCATGTTCTTCAACATTCCATAAGTCCTTGAAGATCTTACAAGTAGCATCCTTGACGTCTTCACCTTCTAAAGTCAATATGAATTGATTGGCTTTAGTTGTTCCTCTATATAGTTCATATACTCTAAATAAATTCCTGGTTTTTGTCAATGTATACAGAGTTTTTTTCTTATCAATGTATTGCTGTATCTCATCAAAATCATGTTTGCGTAACTTTAATTCTGCTTGAATAAAATTTAATAGCTTAAATTTCTCAATTTCTTCTTGTTGTACGATATCTGTTAAATATTTAGCATCTCCGGTTTGACTTAGTTTCTCTAGCTCACTCAATTTAGCGCTAGCTAAGTCTTTGATTTTCTTTTCAAAAGTCTCATGCTTGATTTCTTCCTCTTCACTTAGAATATAAAACTCTTTTCCAACTAAATATGTAATATCTTTTATTTTACTGCTGAGTTTTTCCATTATCCCTATAATGGCATTTAATTCGACGCCCGGGCTAAAATTTCTAACAAACACATCTCTTTCATTTCCAATTCGGTTTACTCTTCCTACTCTCTGAACAATCTTC
>JAHLWJ010000574.1 GCA_019057975.1 Promethearchaeota archaeon
GAGTTTCGGTAGGTGTAGTTGTTGGAGTTTCGGTAGGTGTAGTTGTTGGAGTTTCAGTAGGTGTAGGTTTTTCGATGGAGTTTTTAATAATTTGTTCAACAATAGAACTCGGAATTAAATAGGTGTCGTTTGAAATAGTAATTTTACTTTTTGAAATTTGGTCTTGATAATACCAAATTTTAAAATCTTCTGTTTTTAATTTTGAAAAATCCTCTTCTTTAGTATTCTCTTTTAATTTCCCAAAAGCAAAATCTCCTCTCTGAATTCCTTGGATAATAGTTCTTATTAATACATTTTGATCTTTAAGGAGAATATCGCCTATTTGAAAGAATTGGTTCCATATACCCTCAGTACTTTTAACTTCATTCAATGTTTGAGCTAAAGCTCCCGAAAAATAACTCTCAAAAATTACATTTTCACTGATTAATATCTTTTCAGCCCGTTCTTGAAGATTTTCTCCATCTAGGGATGCTTTAAACACTTTTATTTTTGATTCTTTATCCCATTTACATACTATTGAATATGTGTTATAATAATATTTGTTAAGATTTTCATTTGAATCTTTAATCCTCTTTTTTAGATCTTGCTTTTGAGTAGAAGATAATCTGTTCATAACTTCAGATTTTTCAATCTTTTCTAAGGCTAATAATTCTTTTATTTTGTCCCGCGCCTCGCTGAAACTATAAATTTCGGGTAAAATAAATATTAATCCGTTTTTATATACTCTGTTTGATTGACCAATATTTTTTGTGAATTCTAATAACTTAGCAATAATTTCAGTATTTAAACTATGCATTTTATTTAATGGAATACTCAATGATGAATCACCTATAATATAAATGATGGCCGGTTTGTCTGGAATATCATTTGAGGCAGAGGGGTATATAATGTATTGATAAGTCTTTTTTATTACTGAATTAAGTTTAGATTTAAAAGTATCATTAATTTCTTCTCCCTTTAATTTATTTTTTTCATCAATTATTATCGCATTTAAATTTATTTCTGTTTTTATTAAGAATTTACCGTTTTCTTCAAAAAAATAGAATAAATAATTTTTCATTTTTTCTCTCGCTAATTCTATTAAGGCAGGGATGATACCAGATTCATCCAGTACTGATAAATTTAGGAATTGCTCGTTAATTCCAATAGGATTGGTTCCAACTTGAAAAGAATGTAAAAAAATAACTCTAAATAATTTTTCTGCCAATTTACTCTCTTTTATTTTATCTTCACCAATTACATCCTCTTGTAGAAAACGAGATCTTTTAATGTCTGTATCAATCACACTTTCATAAGTTTGACCCATAAATTTTAATAAAATAGATTTAATATCCGTCTCTGTTATACTGAAGTGTCCTGGTAGTATTAAAGAGATATCTTTGTCATTTTTTAAATTTCTTAACAATAGACTAAAAATGTTCAATATATATCTTGTTCTTTGAAAAGCTTCGGAAGCGTTCCATTTTTCATAAAAGACCTTGATTAATTCAGGGTGAAATGGATAACTCAAATTTAATTTATCTTCATAATTTTCAATAATGGTAGAAAATATTTCATCAGGTAAAGAATTTTTAAATTTAATATTTTTATATAGGTTGAATATTTTATTACAAACTTTCGTAATTTCATTTTTTTTTATTTCTGATAATGGTTTGAATAAACGTTTTCGTATAATATGAAAGATTTCTTCTCCTTCAATTGGTGGAATGATGCTTTCTTCCCTTCCGATCATTTTACTTATTGTTAAAAGATGAACTTCCCCTCTTTCGGTTTGCGATTCAATACGACTTTCTGGTATTGAAATAATCAAAGCAACTTTCAGTTCTTCATCATTAACTACTTCGGGTAATCTTCGAAAAAATTCAAAAGTCGTATTTAACCATTCTTTATCAATCACATCTAAATTTGAAATATATCCTAAAACTTCATCCATTAGAATTAATGAAGGTTGTTCTACACTTAAGAATAGTTTCTTTATTGAATCCTTAGTAGGGCATGTTTTGCTTTTATCATCTAATTCAATTATTTTATAACCCTTTGGCCCTCCTAATTGATATGCGAGTTCTCCCCAAATGGTATTAATTTTTATATTATTTTCGACAATTCTACCTTTATTAACATCTAGATTCGCTCCTACAATCGTACAAATTTGAGGTGAGAATTTTTCTGGGATTTTTGATTTAAAATCCTTTAATACAGCATCAAAGATTAATTCGTCTTTCAATTTTTTATAAGAATTAAAAAAATGGAATAACCCTGCTAAAGCATGAGTTTTACCCCCTCCAAAAGAAGTTTGAAGGTTATAAACTCCTTCTGTTGAAATTCCTAATAGACGTGATAAAACTCCCTTAAATAATTTAGTTAAACCTTTTGTTAAATAAGTATTTTCAAAAAACAAAACAGGATCAAAATATTCTCTAATTCCCTTTCCAGCTCGAATTTTATCCAAATCTGCGACAAATAGAGAGCTATCTATCTTATCTAACTCAATAAAATCTTGAATTTCAATTATATCTTGCCAATTTTTAAACTTCATTTCTTAAAACCTTTTTTAAATTTTAAAATTAAATTCAACTCCATTTTTTCAAATCACTTTTAGGTTTTGATTTACCGTATCTTGCTAATAATCCTTGTAAACAATTATGTTCATTATGATTGTTCGGAAAAAATTCTGCTAAAGCTTGTCCAACTCTCCATATATTTTCGCTGTATTCTATTTCAACTTTTTTTACTTCTTCATCTAAATTTTTATCATTATTCTTCCATAAAATGGCTAAAAGATGAAGACTATCTATTAAAGTTGTTAAACTATCTTTATTTTTAATTAAGTGATTTTCTCTAACTTTATCACTTGCTAAAAACAATTTAAACTTTTTATTATCTAATTTAATCAATTTATTTTTTCTTAAAAAGTCTAGCTCTCCAACTCCGAATGATTGCGCCAATTTTAAAGCATCATCAAGATCAATTCCATTATTTCTGAAAAACCAGCACCAAATAATATATAAATTAGTGATCTCATCAATACTTTGAGTTACACTTCTTTCTAATACTGTACTTAATAAGAAATCATTTACGATTTTTCG
>JAHLWJ010000575.1 GCA_019057975.1 Promethearchaeota archaeon
GGGTAACACTTTTCGTAAATTATTATACCAAGATGTAGAAGGAACTAATTCGATCCTTAATTTAAGTTCCTTAGATTTTTCTTTCATACTCATGAGATAGCAACACCACTTTTAATTATTATCCCCCGAAGTCCACATTTTCACTTAATGGAGCGTCCCGTACGTTGCCGAAGTTGCCGGAGCGAAGCGGAAGCAATTTGTGCGGAGGTGCTACTGCGCCGTAGCCGGCAACGCGCTGTTGCATGAAGTGTTCGGCGTCTTTAGCTAAGGGCAAAACGTACATGGATGTACATTTTGTCCATTGATCTATTCTTTACAATTAGATGGTAAACTATAACTACTTACATAATCATGGAAAACTGAATTAATACTTTCAACGTCTTCATATAATTGATAATTGAAAAAGTTAAGAAACTCATTTTTGATATTTAACGAAAATGGTTTATCTATTGTAGGCACGTTGTAGATCATGAAATTACCTTGGTTGTCTATAGATGCTAAGCCGATATTAGCGCTTATAAATAGTGATAAATGATTAAACGCTGGCTTAATACAATAAAAATCTAAGATTACAAAAGCTACATTAGAAAATGATTTATATTTAAATGCTTGAGACAAAGCTTTTCGCCATTTATTTAGTTTTAATTCAAACGCAAAAATATGCGTTAATGTATCTTCCCTTTTTTCAAATAATACAAGATCAGGGATGCCAAATGGAGTTTTCACCTCATTATATATGTCAAATTGAACAGCAGACGATATTTTTGATTTAATAAAATCCTGAAAAACATTTACCATTTCACTTTCTGATTTAAATTTCATTATTTATTCTTAATAAATGCTTCAAACATATTAATTGCAGATAACCAAAAGCCAAGATGCGAACCGTCACTATTATCATCTAATATAATACCACTATTTTTTATGTCTGCAAAATACTCTAATGCTATATTTATTTTTTCTTTGATATATGATAAACGAACTTTGCCCTCTGGTATTTCTTTAATTTGTTTATAAAATATATAAAAATAATGCTTATAGGGTTCGGCTTTTTGAAAATGCCAATTATATCCTGGCTCAAACACTAAAGGTTTGTATTTTGAATCCTCAAAAATCTCATTAATCTTTGAACTATATAAACGTTTGAACGCACCCAAATATCCATAGTCAATCCATTGTAGAAGATTTGATGAATACAATCTTGCTCTTGGCGCGCTCTGTCTTACCTCGCCTTCCGGTGTGATAAATCTATTAACATTGAAATTTCTCAGATTTTCATATGACCCCATACTTATTGAATCTGGATTAGATATTGAAAATAAAAAACTCTCTGTATTACAATAACCAATATGTACTTCTAAATTATTTTGTTTTAGGAAATAAATAAAAAGTAGTGCTTGATACAAATATTCCGAATCCTTTATTTGCTTCGTAGTAAAATTTGTTTCAAATAAAAGATAAATACCCTTAATTCCATTTATACCAGTAACCCAATTAAGTAAATCATTTTTTTTGGTATCATCAACTAATTGGCTCTGTTTAACAAGCACGGTTAATAGAATATCTTTTTGGATATTTTTTGTTGCTATATAATTCATGAATGGTTCAATAAAATATTTATAATGACTATCATAATAATTGGTTGGCCAAACATCATAATAGCGAGTAGGAATTAATAAATATTTAAAATTAAGCTCAAGTTGAAGATCAATACATTTTTGAGCAATTAAATTTGCATAATCATCAAAATCGGAAGTACAATAATTACATTTAATATTCTCCGGAAAATATTCATAAGTAGTCAATTTACCTTTATTATCATCGATTCTATATAATTGAGGATCGAAAAAGCTCTTAAGTAATAATTCACTATCAATCTCCATTATTTTGCTAAATTCAATATTTATTGGCGATAAAATGAGCCCGTCACCAGCTGCGTCCTCTAAAATGCTATCTATATTCCACTGATACATATGTCCTGTTTGGTGATATAGATTCATATGATCCTCCAATTTTCATTTATATATTTGATTATTTGTGAATAATCTCTAAAGCGCATAAACGGTTCCTTTTCTAATAATTTATTCAATAAAAATGATAACTCGGACGATGCTTTGGCAATTAATTTGAAATCAATATGTATACCAGCTAAAATATTTTCCGGAATACTATTAGAATTTCCAATTAGAGAAGGATCAAATGGATGTTTATCAAAAGCGATTATTGATAATAAAATTCCTAAAGCAAAGAAATCTGTTCTTTGATCTATTATATTCTTTTTATTTAGCAATTGTTCAGGTGATGCAAATATAGGTGTACATGGACCCATATATGCTAATGTATTTGTTAATGAATCTTCTTTTAGAAATCGAGCAATTCCAAGGTCGATAATTATTGGTGATAAATCTTTTTTGAATAATATATTATCTGGTTTTAAATCTCTATGAACAATACTTTTCTCCCATATTAAATTTAATGCCTTAATTATTGAAACAAATACTTTAATTGCTACTACTTCATCTTTAATCTGCTTTTGTAATTCTATAAAGGATATAGAGTCGATAAATTCTTCTATAATCAAGAATGTATTTGATATACTATCTACTAAAAAATCATAGTTTTTTGGATAATATTTGCTAATATTCGCTTTCAAAAAATTGATCTCTCTTTTAATGCGTTCTAATGAAGTATTGGATTGAAAATTGCCATATTTTAAAATTACCTTTCCATAATCTTTATGGATACCTGTAAATACCTTTTTTTGAACACCCTCTTTTAAGGGAGTTAGATTTGTAACAGTTTTAAGAAAATCATCAATTATTCCCATGTTTGATTCCTTACTAAAAAATATTTAAATATTTTCCGCGCCATGGAAGGCGCGGAAACCGCATTACACATCAAGTGCCAAACATTTCATATAACTACTAATAAGCGCATTACTTCGCTTATGCACCCAGATTGTTATATATTGCGAAGTACTTTGTTCATACTTAAATATTATAACTCTTATGTCACATATTAAACATAAAGATAAGGATTTTTTATTTTTTAACCTTAAAATCCAGCAATCTTCCTTCCGGGCCGG
>JAHLWJ010000576.1 GCA_019057975.1 Promethearchaeota archaeon
TATATCTTCCCATTTGGGAATGAACAACCTTATCAGCAAGAGCCTCAGCGAGTTCTAAAGTGCCATCATTTGAACCACCATCACTTACGATCACTTCAATAGGTAATTTTTTCCCCGTACTCATTAAAGCAGCATTTCTAGAAGATTTCACAATTAGTTCAAGATTTTTTACTTCATTTAAAGTGATAATTATTACACTAACTAACAACGGAATCACCAGGGTTAAATTTAGCTATTTTACGTTTTCTAGTTTTGCCTTTTATATCCTTAACATAAAGCCCGAGAGATTCTAAAACATTTACTGTATAATAGGGATAATGAAAATTATCATTATTTTCTGCTATTTTTAATCCTTCAATAAAAGCAAGAAGTGAGACTAGATCCTCTTCAATATCTATGTCAATTAAGGGAGTTAACAAACTAAGTTGTATCTTTTCCAGCTTACAAAATTTGGTAAATTGAATAATTTCGACACCACTCGTAAAAAGATTATACTTTGTAAACCAATTAGGAGTAAAATTTCGAGAAAGTCCAACCAGATAGATACCTCCTTCTCCAGTAGGTCCGATCACAACATTATCAACCTTATTTTCTGTTGTAAGGTAGTTAAATGCTGAATTAATTAATGAAAATGGCATATATGGCAAATCTGCTCCAAGTACGACTATAAGATCATTTCCGTTATCGATTGATGCTTGTACAACTGATTTAAATCTCTCATCAAAGGATGATCCTTGCTGTAGATGATAGTAAATTGGTATTATTATGTCATTAGCTTCTTGAATTGATTCAACAATCTTTTTTAAATCATAAAAACTTTGCTCGGGATAATAACCGATTTCAATAAAATCAGCTTTACTTCGAGAGGCAATGACAATTGTATCCTTTAACATTGCTTTTGCTATTAAACTAACTTCATTATCAGATAAAAGAGTAGTTTGTGAGAGTCTAGTCTTTACTAATCCGATAATTGGTACTTTTGCGAAAATAAGTATAGATTTTTTCGTCATTATAAAAAAAATATTATTTTATTAATTTATGGTTTTTTTGCTATCCAGAGACCTCTTCCAACCTTTTTTTCAAGTGCGCCTTTCTGCCATGCAAGGACGCCTTCTTCTGCACTTACATAAAGCTCTTTCCCAAAACCAGCTTCAATATCTGGTTTAGTTTTTTGAAGGATATCAACATAAATGTCCATATGTTTCGCAAAGTCTTCTTGAAGATCTTGTTTTTCAACAATCTTATAGCCAACGCTTTCAATTATTTCCACATATCCATTTAAAGTTTGTAAATTGGGAAACACCATAAACTCCATCAAAAAATCAGATTCTTTTTCTGATACATTCTCGGGCCCCCATATCCAATCGGTGAATGCTAATGTGCCCCCTGGTTTCAATACGCGCCAGGTCTCCTCTATCAGACGAACTTTATCACGAACATAACACCACGCATCCTGGCCCCAAACAACTTCAAAGGAATTTTGATGGGCTGGGATGTCGAGTCCTGATCCAATTCTATATTCGATCTTATTTGCATAAGGCTTTCCTTCAGTTCTTTTTTTAGCTTCCAACACCATCTCTGGAGTAATATCAAGACCTACTACATTTATTCCGTATTTTTCAGCTAAATGTCTTGCAGGACCTCCCAATGCTGAACAAATATCTAATAAGGTAAAATTTTGTCCTGCCTTATCAATATCTGCTTTTTTAGCAAGTAAATCTGTTTGTTCTGGACCACCCACATGAATTTGTTCACCCATAAGTAATTCCCAGAGCTTTCCACCAGGTCCAGCATACACTTCGCTCACATCATTAACACTAAAGTCATATTGTTTATGATCTACCATTGATTGTTGAACCTCGTATTTTTTTTTATTGATTGTATTTAAAAATTAAAAGATGATCTAAAATCATTCTCCTATCTCATTCTTTGATTTAGCTGAGAATTGAAAACACTTTGGATCCGCAGCCATAATGTCCCCGTTATAATAGTACGCACTACTTCGACAACCAAAACAGTTTGAATTATTGGAGCAAGACCCACAGTTCCCGGGTAATTTAGAAGGATCTCTAAAATCTAACATTAGAAGCCGTTGTTTAGTCTTTTCTACTAAAAACTCCAATCTTTCGTCGTGGATATTTCCAAATTCCTTAGTTCTTATAACTGAGCAAGGTACTAACCAACCTTCTGCAGTGACGCATGCAACAGTACCACAATAAAACTTGGATACATCCATAGGACCACAAGAAGGATCATCAGGAAAGTTTATCAGGTCTCTATGTTGGTACGCATCTTTTATCTGGTCATTACTTGGTTCCCAAGAGGGGTTGCCAGTTTGGTGTATCACGGGATTAAAAAGCGTTAAGCAAGTTTTTACGCCAAATTTTTCTTGAAAATATGAAATCATTGCCTTCGCATCCCCATTTGAAAGTGGAGTAGTGTACGTAATGCAATTTACAATCCCCCCTGGATCTTTTCCAGCTTGTATTATGTTTTTAATACCTTTTAAAATAAGATTTATATTGTTGGGATTACCTTCGTATTGTTCTCCTCCGTGCATTAGTTTATATAAGTCAAAATCAAGAGTATCTAAGTGAGTAGATACAAATCCTTTATATGATACTTCGACTGCCTTCCTAGCAATTTCAGGATTTGCTAGTGGTATACCACTTGTCCATATGTTATTTATCAATCTTAGCTCAGTAGCGTATTTACATAGGTCATACCAATCGTTTCTTACAAGTGGGTCACCACCTAACCAATCGATCATTTTTACACCCATTTCAGCAGCAGAATCTAATAAGGTCCGGATTTTATCTGAACTTAAGCCTTCGGGGCTATCCGGTAAACTACCGGCATAACAGTAGTTACATCGTTGTGGACATTTCAAAGTTGATTCAATTTGTAATATATAAATCCTACCTTCTTCATAGTATTTCTTTTGGACTTCAATTTCTGATGCCATACCAGCGTGTGCCATTGGGATATCTTCTTTTGACATTTTTCACTCTTCAGATGGTAATTCTGTTCAATTTTATTTATTTAAAACTATAAATTAATGTTAAAAGCCAATTGTTAA
>JAHLWJ010000577.1 GCA_019057975.1 Promethearchaeota archaeon
GCCTAAATTCACTCATTTTTCTATGACATTTTAACGCAAATGCTAAATCTCCTACCGCTAGCACTTCATCCACCAATAAAATATCTGGCTTACAATGCGCTGCAACGGCAAATCCCAATCTCACGAACATTCCGCTTGAATAGAATTTCACTGGTGTATCAAGGAAATCACCAATATCCGCAAATTCTATGATGTCATCAAATTTCTCATCCACCTCATCCTTTGTCATTCCTAGTATTGCGGCATTGATGTAAACATTTTCCCTACCTGTAAGCAAAGGATGAAAACCTGCACCTACCTCGATAAGCGCACCTGCTTTGCCTTTGATAGTGATTTTGCCTTTGTCTGGCCAGAAAATACCATTTAGAAGTTTAAGTAATGTTGTTTTCCCAGAACCATTGGGTCCAATAATTCCCAGTGTTTCTCCTTTTCTCACCTCAAAAGAAACATCATCAACCGCCCAGAATTCACCTTTTCTCAATCTCTCGGAATACGAGCTCAGCCCGAGCGTATTTCTTCCAATATCTTTTATGCCATAAAGCATAGACAATTTTAATGATTTACAATATTTCTTTGATACGTGGTCTACTTTTATAGCAATGTCGTCATTCACTTTATATCCTCTCCGTAACTCTGGTTTCTGTCAAATGGAATACAATTAAACATATGGTAAAAACGATGACCGATATGATACTTGTTATCAAAAAGCCTCCCCATTCTGGCGCTGTCCCCATCAATAATAGATCCCTTGGTACTGAAACCAAATAATATAGTGGGTTATAGGTCGTAATGTATGCCAGTATTCCAGTTGTCGACTTCGCATACAGAACAGGTGTTAAAAACATTAAAAATGTCATAAATATTGGGAGTATATTTCCAATATCTCTCACAACCCCGTTTAAAAGGGATAGGATAAAACCAAATCCGAGCGTAAGTAGAATTATTGGAATTATAAGTATTGGAACTAATAAAATCGCTGTGTTCGGTATAACTCCATAGTACACAAATAATATGCCTGCTAAGACGAACTGAATCAGGAACGATACCATTGACTGTCCGGTAGATGCAATCACCAATGATTTTTTAGAGAAATTAATTTTTACTATCATTGGGCCTGCCTTTACCAATGAATTTGAACTCGCAATCAGTCCGGCTGAAAACAACTGCCAAAAGGCCATACCAAGTATTGCATAAACTGGGTATGGTATATTAATATCGCCAATGGTAAACACGCCAGAACGGTTCAGGATGATAAATGTGCCAATACTGACAAGCGGTATGATAACCGCCCATAAAACGCCGATGAATGATTGTTTATATATTGTTAAAAAATCCCTTTTGAATAATTGATAAGTAAGCCATCTGTTCTTCTTAAGTTCATTGAATATTTCACCGAAAATAGATAAATACCCCTTCTTCAGTGAATTGTCCGGTTTATATGTAGTTATAGTTTCAGTCATTGTATCCTCACTTTTGATAAGTCGTAAATTTCCATTTTTATCGTCCATTATTGTAATCACCACATACTCTTACCGTGGCTGATTTATGATAGAGATGGATGAAAAAAATCATTCATTCATCTATTAATCATTTATTTTGATTATTTAACTTCATTTCCTTCTTTAACTTCTCATAATATTTGATGTGTTCTTTATTTAATAAGGGTAATGACCCTGTAATGAAGCATATTTTTTCAAATGAATGACCTGTTTCATAAACTTCTATAATTCTTTTATTATCATAAAGATATTTTAAATACTTGCTACTTCCTTCCACAATTTTATCAGATAAGAATATCTTAGTAAAATCTGAAGCCAATACAAATATTAATCCTGCTATAGGAAAAGATAAAAATGCTGTAACTTGCAAAACTCTTAAGTAAGCTTCTCTTGATTTAGAGAGATTATACTGTAATTTAGAATAAGCAAGAAATGATACCTGAGAAATCATATGAGTAATTTCTGTTGTAGGCGTACTTGAAATTATACACGCTTCTTGTAAAAGCTTATTACGGTTACTCCAAGCAATTTTCCTACGAAAATATTATCTTCTTGAGTAATTAAAAAAATCAATATACTTTAGCCAAAAACATACTTCCCAAACTCAAAAAAATTCTTTTGTTTTTATCTAAATCTAAACCAAAGTGTACTCTATAATGATATATTGAATAGCTTATAATAAATCTTACAAAACTTCCAGTTAACAAGTCAAACAAAAGAGTTCAAGCATTTTGTAATATCAAAACAATAGAAACTGCCACGATAAAATCAGCTAACATTCCACTTAATATAACTGCTTGTTAAATTCCAACTCCTTCTAAAAATAGATAACGCCTATACTTGCAAATGCCTATAATAGAAATAAAAGGCTTACAACCTGAATTATAGGTTTTGCTTCTGGTGCTTTAAAGAAAATTGCAGCATAAGGCACAATTAAATAGAAAGTTGTAAATAGGATGAATCCTTGTAAAAGTAAAAACCGTCCAAGCAGCATTGAGATAGCCTTCTATGCTATCTTTCTTTTGAATTAGGGTAGCCTGAAATCTTGTCTATTAGAAAGTTTCTAAGATTGCCATAGTTAAAAGTACGATGCCTATTAAACCAAAATCATGAGGAGCGAGGACACGAGCCAGAATTATAAGTCTTGCTAAACTAAAAAATTGCTGGACTATTCTGATTGAAAATATCCAAAAACCACCTCTAACCACACGTTGGGAGAGGCTTTCACCAGATTTTGTCAAATTATTAATAATTTCCTTAACCATTATATTTATAATCGTATGATTATTACATTCTCGCTTATTATAGAATATATTCTATTAAAATAAAATTATATTTAAATAGTCATCATGTATAACGAATTTAGTACTCTATAGTTCATTCAAAAAGCCATTGGATTCTCTTGGATTTCAAACCTTTTCATCATATTAAATGTATTGTAATCCAGTTTTGCATAGTTCTAATTATTTATGGGATTATGCATAATTGTGAAGAGTTTTGATAAATACTATAATTTTCCCAAAAAAATGTGATTTTAAATAGTGAGTTAGTTGTAGATTTCATTGGCAAATAA
>JAHLWJ010000578.1 GCA_019057975.1 Promethearchaeota archaeon
TTACTTGTCCACTTTCATTAATGTTAATATATCCATAATTTAATGGATCTCCGTCCCAATCATCTACTTCAAAATCAATTGTCCATAGATTCACATAAATAGTCTGAGTTATAATTAACCCTTTAAATTCCACTTCCCCAGCAGGTAACATTCTACTATCATATACATATTCCTCCTTGTAGGTAACAGAGTTTAATGTATAATTTGTAGTAATGTTGTATTCTCCAAACGGTACACCCGTGAAAACTACCATCCCGTCTGCGGAACTGTTTTGTGTAAAGTCTCCAATACCTGGAACGTTTAATATGTGTGTTAAATTATCCCATAAGGAGACTTCAGCTCCTGGAACGCGTCTTCCATCGATATCCTTTACTATAATTGTTACTGTAGCTGCTCTTTCTGTTACGGTCAGTAAATCTGTTGTTAAAGGATAATAATTAGCTAGCCATCTGATCTCATTTTGTGAAATAGCATAATCAAAATACCTAAGGTCGTCCATTTCTCCATCATAATAAATATTATTTTTTCCTCCATTGTCGGTTGAGGCTTCAGAGCCGTCACCAATAAACCCATACCTTGTAGCACCAGTACCAAAATCTCCACTGGTGCTAAAAGCTCCATCAAAAGCTCCATCATCAATGTATATTATTTTTTCTGCTCCAGTGTAAACGATACAAGCAAAATGCCATTCTCCGTCGTTTAAACCAAAAGTGTTTCCATAAAAATCATTTACACCGTATCCTGTAGCAGAAGTGGAAAATCCTATTCTTCCATCATCACCCCTTATATAAAAATCAAAGTATTCAGATCGGTCGAAATCAAGAAAAGCCCAATTACTAGTATAACCCGAACCTGTGTAAAGCGTCTTAAACCATACGCTAACGGTAATTTCATCTATAATATTTGAACCTTGAAAGAATTTATCATTAATAGATATATAATCACTTGAACCGTCGAAATCGAGGTTCCAATCTCCTATAGCAGGATCACTGCTTTCGTAAGTTGGAAGGCCTCCTCGAAAAGTTGCATTGTAATTCCCTAAAGAATCTATAGCGTTTGTACCTGAACCTTCCTCAAATTTCCACCAAGATGTTCCAGCAGGATGATTGCTAGTGTAGTAATTAGTAGCACGACCAACCGTATTGTTACCAAAATACATATAAGTATCATAATCAGATGAATCTGAGCTAGAATTTGTTTCGAACCAGACAGTTGCTGTATTCATTGAAGGGTAATCTTTTACTATATAATAACTTCTTAACTCACTATTTTCTACAATTCTTACATCATCTAAATCAGATTGCATCTTGCTTTCAGCAACTAATGATGCGTAATCAAATGACACGCTAATAAAGTTGTTTGTTAGATTGTATCCCCCTGGGTTAGTAATGTTTATGCACTGTCTCCATTGATAAGACGCATTCCACCATGTATCCTCACCAACATCATTACTTAGCTCTAAAGTCTCAATATCAAATTGCTCCCCTAGCGTTGTAGTAGTATCGTTTGAAATCAGATAATTTGCTGGGAAAAAAATTGAAATATTTATTAGTACTAAGATTGAAAGAAGTGTTGTAATTCGTTTCCGTTTTAATATTCTTTTCATTATATTTACCGTGTTTTTTTTGTATTTTTTTGAACTTGATTTTTTTTTTTAGATTTTAAAAAAATTGAATTTTTAACACTAGAGTTACATTTTATATATTTATAATTTAGCTAAGTAATGTTTTTAAACATCAATAAATCTTATCTCTTAAAATACTGAAATTAATAGAAACAAGAACGAATCGATTTTCGATAGCGCTAATTTTAGGTTGAAAACCTTGGGTTTTTTATTGGCTCCAGCTTCAACGGTATTCATGGGGTATTTTGGAAAGAATTATTTCTTTAATAATAGGAAAATTTTCCGTTTTTTCGGATTATTCGGGTTATCAATTATGAAATTTCCTTTGAAATTTGTTTTATTATTGACAATCTCAGCAATGTAATCCATTATAGCAGTGCTTTTCGGATAAAATTGAACAATCATTTTTGATTCAGGTTTTAATATTTGATAAAAAGACACAAATAGATTAGTTAGAATTAATCTCTCGCCTTCATCCTTCACATCTCTAATAATCCATTGTAAAGCAGAGATAGAGATAATTGAGTCGAAAGAGTTAGGTTTAAATGGAGGATAACACATATCTGCTAGAATTGGATTCAGATACTCAATGTCGTAGTATTTAAGAAATTCATAAATAATATCAAGGGCAACAGTCTTATATCCTAATTCATTTAGATACACTGCTGCAAACCCTGGACCACAACCGGCGTCTAGGATTAGAGAACGGTCATTCTTAAGTTCTAATAACTCTAACGCTCGAATTGTCATTTTTTTTTGCGTTCGCATTATAGATTTAGATTCAGCATAATTTGTAAGGGTTTCTGCATTAAAGTAATCTGAAACATTCTCGTATAAATCTTCAGGTCTCTTTCGCTTGATATTAAATGAATACTCTTTGTTCAAAATGACTTTGCCTTCATTATTGCTTTTTTATGTAGAATAATAGAGATTTCTTAAAATGGTTATTAAATCAAAAATTTTATTAGATTTTAAGTATTTTAAAAAACAATTAGCTTTAATTATTGACATTTTAATTTTTAAATAGTGATAATAATGTCCGAAAAGGAAGAAAAGTTATTAGTTCGAAAGGCAACTCTTAATTTAAGAAGAAAATATGGAAGAACAAAGCAAATAACTATCGTAGAACGCGATGCTTTTATTCCCAAATCTATAGAAAAAGAAATTAGAGAATCCCTTCCTAAAAGAAAATCAATATTGGCTTCTGACATAGCTCTTAAGTATGATCTAAGAATTTCGACCGTAAATGTGTTATTAAAGCAATATGAAGAAGAAGGATTAATAAAATTGTTAAATCCTAATCTAAATTTGAAAATATACGTTCCAAATTCTTAAATTTATTAGATCTATATTGTTCCACTTTAAAATCCTCTAAACTACTCGTTATATTTTCAATTTTCCAAGGTATAATATATTAGAAAAAAATTTATATCTCTCTGAACTA
>JAHLWJ010000579.1 GCA_019057975.1 Promethearchaeota archaeon
TATATCCTCATCTTTAGGATTTTTCATTTATGCGATTTATCATTTAATTTTAGATGATTCGGATATTATTATTCCGCTCATGATAACAGCCCACATCTTTTTTAATTTTAACTCAATTTCCCTCGTAATGACCCTGTTCGTGCTAGAAAAGCATACCAAGATTGCCATGAGCATGAAGTATCTTGGAACCATGCTAATATTATTCTTTGTCATGAGTATTGGATATTTTATATTTCCTCCGTATTTAGATTTAGATGATTATGCTCTGCGTATTGTCAATACTCATACTCCTCTCGCTTTGTTAATTTTTGTGAATGCCGTTCGGATATTATTAACCATATATGCTGCCTATAGATATACTGGAATTACAAAAAAAATAGAGGACGATACCAGTAAAATAGGGGACGAAACTAAGAATAGAATAAAATGGTTTTCATTAGGAGTAATGTTATTTATTTTAGGGCTTTTCATCAATTTATTAGGAGGAATTTTCTCGTTAATTGGGATAGAGATTTTGGCGTTGATTGTTATCGATATTGGGGCTCTTGTAGTCCTTAAAGGATTTTTGATCTAATATTAATTAACTCTTAAATTAAGGATAAAATGAAGATTACTATTATCAATTAACTTTTTCAGCAAACGAGCTTTCTTTCTTTTTTTAGGTTTCACATATTGTACGCTTAAGATTGATAACGGCTCGCTTAAATTTTATGTCTTAAATAAATTGCCTGTAATCTAAGGGACTGATAAATATGCCCGATTGTGTGATGGATAATGAACCCAAACCAATCTTCGTACGTCATCTCTCTTCCAAAGGGGGATTTAAACGTATTTTTAAGATCTTCTTCATTATATTTTATTCTTTCTTCTGTATAAGCCTTATTTGCTTTATTAAATAAATCTAACAATTGTTCATGCAAAGGTGTGGTGGATTTGGGATCTAGCTTTATTGCTATATCTTTCATATTTGCATTAGGATTGGTTGTTTTTTTCATTGCAAAATTAAGCGTGCTAACAGAATGTACAAATAAATCGAGAGCGGTTTTCTCTCCTTTAAATAATGATTCTTTCATGGATTCTTCAAAATGATTATCTTTTCGCTTTTCAAACAGACTTTTAACATAGTCATATACAAACTCTAAAGATTTGATACTTTCTGGCATAATTTTTAATAGGGGATGTTAAGTAAATAAATTTTTTGGTATAAATTCAAGAATTTCTTGTCCAAACTTTCCTTCTAAGCGAGTACTCGATAGATTATTTGTTCTATATCCGCTACTTTGATTTTGGTTTTGAGAAGAATTCTAATATCTCCTTTCCATGAATAGCATTATACTGATTGCATGGTTGATGACTACAGGATCGGCATCTAGGATCGTAAGTAGAATTTATGGTTCCACATTCAGAACATGAGTAGTGCTTTTCCATTTCTTCTAACCACTTCTTATATCCTACCTTTTTGATTTGTTCTTGAGACTCCCATAATTCTAACCGGTGAGGCATTTTAACTTGAAAATCCTTTAAGTTATTTCATGGATATTCATCGCACTCACCACAAAAATCAATTCCTTTTTTTTTAGCGCAAGGAAACATTTTACAGTCTTGCTCACAAAAAATAAATCTTTTCTCACTACGACATCCATAGCATTTGATTTCTTCAGTAGAACTGTTAGACTGCTTAGCAAGAAACTCAAGCCGTTGGGGATCTTCTTGGGTTCCAATAAATACAGAACAAGCTGGGCAATAAAGACCACAGACCGCTGCATGTTGTTTTGTATATTTCACGTCAAGATAAAATGGTGCTTTAATTTTTAATATTTATCTTTCAACTTCAGCGTGATGAATTCGTTGATTTTGAATTCTTTCATGATTTCTTATAAGCCAAAATCAACAATTCTAAAAATTTTGATGTATTATTTCAATAAAGATTTATAAAAAATGAATAGTTGTTCGATATTTCTGAAAAAATAATGGATATTCTTTTACTCATCCCGTGTTTTAATGAAGAAGAAAACATTGAACATATATTAGAGAATCTCCGCTGCGTAAAGCAATTTTCCCAAAAGAGTAGCGAATTTAATTTGAAAATCCTTATCATTAATGATGGTTCTACTGATAGAACTATGGAAATTTTGAATAAGAATAGTCACGATTCCCTTTTTTCTATTGTTAACTTTAAAGAAAATAAAGGTTATGGATATACACTTATAAGAGGTTTTAAATACGCTAAAGAAATGAATTTTTCTTGGATAATATCGTTCGATATGGATGGTCAACATGAACCTAACTATTTATACAAGTTTATTAATCTAATTCTTGAAAAACCAACAGAACAAATTATTTCGGGGTCAAGATATAAAAATTCGGAACATTCTTGGCAAAAACCGTGGAAGGATAGATTTCTTGTGAATGCTATCATCACGGGAATTCTCAATACTATTGGATTTTCTATTACAGATGCATTTTGTGGACTAAAGGCATATGAATGTAATGCAATTAATGACCTGGAATTAAAAGTAAACGGTTATGAAATACCCATCGAAATCTGGATTAAATCAATGAAAAAGGGATATAAAATTGTAGAAAAAGGTGTTCCAGTAATATATAAAGATAGAGATGCAATTTTAAAAAATGCAAAAGATAGTTTTTTGTTTAAGAAGGGAGAAGAAAGAATTGAAAGATATATTCAGTTAATGGAAACACTCCTGAATACTCCTTTAAAAACAAGTGTAAATGTTTTTAAGGCAATTTTTTCAAATTACTTCAATAGTGTAGATGATATTAATAAGAATAATTTTAAAAAAATACAAGAATCAATTTTTACTCAAATTAGAGAACTGGAGATTTAGTAGATTAATATGAATGTTGAGATAGATATTTTAGTAATAGGTGCCCATCCAGATGATGCAGAAATCGGGTGTGGAGGAACAATTGCCCATTATAAGAAAAAAGGTAAAAAAATTGGGGTTCTAGATTTATCAAATGGGGAACCCACACCATTCGGTACTGTTGATAAAAGAATGGCAGAGGCTAAAGCAGCTTCTGAAATTT
>JAHLWJ010000580.1 GCA_019057975.1 Promethearchaeota archaeon
ATTAAAAACTCTTTCACTTATAGAAGATTTCGAGCAGAAAAATGTAGAGATAGATGAAATTCTTTCAAATTTGCCGATATTCTCTCGTATTGAACTTCTTCAGGAGATAACCCGAGATATTATTGAAAAGAATACTATTATTAAAGAACATGGATTTCCTACGGAAAATATTTGTGATCCCGAATCGTCAAATCAAGAGGCAACAACAATAAATTTATTAATTGATAATCTCGTTTCAACTATTCAAAAAAACCCTTCCAAGAAAGTGCTCTATTTAAGGTTATTCCTTGACAAATTTAAAGATATTTCTGATCAAGATAAAAATGTTGTTATTCAGTCTATAAAGGATGAAGATTCTGAAGGTTTAAAAGAAAAAATATTATCTATTTTAAAAGTATTCAAATTGGAAGGATGAATAGAAAAAAATAGATTTTATATGTTATCGATTTTAATTACTAAATCCTGTTTGAACTTGTCTTATCCTATGCAGGTTCAACTTCATATTCAAACAGCTTCATTAAAATTAGAACATTTTTAATACCTTTTATTTTGATCCGAAAAGTGATGACTTTCCAAATAATCGATCCCATTGAAATATCACCCCCTCCCAAGATGTCTGCAAACACATTGGTTTTTGTTTCCATAAAACCATCCCAACCGAGAGCTTTTTTCGATATGTTAGATTTTGGGTTGTTTTCAATGCCCTCAACATAGATTTTACCCTTTTCTATTACTAGAAGGGCAGCTTGTTTTCCATCTTTGGGGTTTAAAAGAATTTTGATTAAAGAATCCTTATAATCTTCTTTAAATTGCTCGATTGTGTTCAGAACTTCTATTTCTTTAGCCACAACCTTAGCTATTCCTTTTAACCGCTTCTTTTTTTCTTCTTCATTCATAGTTAATCATTTTTTACATTAATGTAAAATTACGATACCTTAATTTCCTATCTTAATAAGTCTAATAATAGTAAAATATCTATAAAATTGTCTTTTTTAATGTTTAAACCTAAGAAGAAGAATGATTCTCAATCTGAGAATTGTTATCGCTCCGTGAGCCTAATAACTCTCAGCACCACCAGCATCAAAAAATTCTTCAAAAGCTTTTCTATCCTGAGCAGAAATTTTGGTAATAACTATAGATTCTTTCAAAACTATAGGAGCTGACTCCTTTTCGTCGTGTTTGATCGTTTTAACTATTTTGAAATCATCTGCTTCGGCTTCTAAATCGAATTCTTTATCGCAAGCTTTGCAATATAATTTTTTATTTCTCGGAAACATTATATTGTCGCATTCTGAGCAGAATTTAATGGTCTTCACCAAATTTTCATTTTTTATTATTTTAAGTTTATTATTCCTTAAGTGTCTTGTATAATCTTCTATCGTCAATTAATATGTAAAATAGTTAACATTTATAAATTTATTGGCGTCCAATGAGAAAAGTTGAGTTCAGATATTTAAACGTTTCTATTACGTTATTATTGTATAACAAATGAAAAGGCTATAAGAATTTAGTTTACGTAAATAGGGGTTATGAGAAGTTAGAATGTTATCTTTTTAGGCTAAGGTTTTTTCATAATTCTTTCTTAATTTTTGTAAATCTATTGGATTCCCTTCTAAACAAATTGTACTTATTTTTTTTAAGTTGTCTATTTCCTTTATTTCAATTATTTTATTGTGCCTACAACCAAAGAAATATAGATTTGAAAGATTTGCTAACCCTTCAATATCGCTTATTCTATTATAACTCAAATCTAAATTTTCTAAATTACTTAAGTGTTGGAGATTAGTTATGGAGGAAATTTCGTTTTTTATTAGATTTAAACTCCTTAAATTAATAAGGGAATCAAGTTCCTTAATCTCAGATATCAGATTATCACATAAACACAAATATTTTAATTTTTTAAGTTTATTTAAATTCTTGATTTCAGAAATCTTATTTTTTTTTAACCAAAGTTCTTCTAGGTTATGAAGAGAATTTAAGCCTTTGAGCTCGGAAATTAAGTTTTTTTTCAACCATAATACCCTTAGATTTTCTATATTATCAAGACCTTGTATTTCCGTAATTTTATTATTATTTAAACACAAAATCTCTAATTTTTTAAGTTTATCTAAGCCATTAATTTGAGATATCTGGTTGCAGGATAAATCTAAAAAGTTCAAATTAGATAATTTTTCGAGACCCCGTATTTTATCAATATCCTTTATGCCTTTATTGGTTAAGTTTAAGGCGTGATTTTCTATATTAAATTTTTGTCCATTATAGAGGACAAAATTTTGACTATGTTGGATATGCATGGATTGATATTGATTTTAGTTAATCTTCTATTTAAACTTATTGTATGTCTTCTCTTTAATTAAGAAACATCAATGCTAAATTTTAAAGTAATAATTAATTATTTTATGAGAGAATATCAATATGAATGCAAATAACAGGATTATCATCATGGGTCATCGAGGCGCTAATAAAATAGCCCCCGAGAATACACTAAAAGCATTTAAAGAAGCAATTCGCTTGAAAGCAGACGCGGTTGAATTTGATGTCCAAGAAACAGTCGAGGGTGAAATTGTTATCATCCATGATTACGATACCCTTAGAACCGCAGGAACTGAAGGTATTGTAGAACAAATGACCCTTAAAGAATTAAAAAAATTGAATTTTGGAAATGGTGAACAAATTCCAACACTATTGGAATTAATTGAGTTAGCAAAGGATAAAATATCTCTCAATTGCGAAATTAAGGTAGAAGGTATTGCTAAAAAAATTATTCAAATTTTCCAGGATGCCGATATTCTTGATTCTATAACAGTTAGTTCATTTTTACATGAAGAATTAATTAAGATTCAAAAAATTGAACCACAATTAAAAATAGCAACCCTTGTTCCTACTAAGGCAGGAAAATTCTCAGAGTGGAATTATAAAAAGAAATTAATTGATTTTACCTCTGAGAATAATTACTATGCAATTAATCCGCTATATAAACTAGCTGATAAACGATTTATCGAATATGCCCATGAAAAAAACATAAAAGTTTTTCCTTGGACTGTTGAT
>JAHLWJ010000581.1 GCA_019057975.1 Promethearchaeota archaeon
ATTATCTTTATCAGTTTAGCAACAGGATATTTAATACAACTTTTAGTTAAAAAATCCATTCTAAGCTTACCTTTTTCTTTAGAGAAAATAAGAAGATTCCTTCAAAAATTAGCAATATTATTTTTTGTCTCCATCACCTATATCGGAGTTTACTGGACGATGGATTTTCATCAAATAAAACTTCTTCTTTTTCCGGTGTTGGGCATTTTTAATCTCATCCTGGGCGGAACAATTGCCATATTGATTGCCGGACGCATCCATCTGGATAATAAAGATACAGGTTCATTTTTTTGTTGCGGATTTTTTAGTAATTTGGCTGCTATCGGCGGATTAATCTGTTTTCTATTTTTAGGAGAAGAAGGATATAAACTGGTTCCTTTATATACCCTTTTTATACGAATCGTCAATTATGCAATTGGATTTTCCGTTGCCAAATATTATTCGATAAAAGACAAGCAAAAAAATCAAAATGTTTTTAATTTAAAAGCGATACTCAAAGATTCCTTTGTCCTGGTTGGGTTAGCTTCCATTATCATTGGATTAAGCCTCAATGCATCAGGGCTGATAAGGCCTGCAATTTATGTCACGATTATTTTTCTTTTTATTCCAACAAGTACCATTTTATTATTGATTTCAATAGGTCTTTCCATGAAGTTTAATAAAGTAAGACAGTACCTAAAAGAATCTATTTTAATTGCCGGTATTAAATTTTTGATTGTACCGGTTGTCATGGTTTCCATCGGTTTTTTATTGGGTTACCATCAAATCAATGATGGGATGCCACTCAAGGTGATTCTCATTCTTTCTTCGGCTCCCGTAGCGTTTCATTCCTTAATACCACCTTCGCAGTACGGATTAAATCTGGACTTGGCAAATTCTTGCTGGGCATTTACCACCTTTGGTTTAATCCTATTAATCCCCATATTACTTTTCTTGATTAACCTGATATAAGAGGATATTTAGGTTTGCCCAGTTTAGTAAGATTTTTACGATTATCACTGTACCATTCTCATTCACACTTATTATCTTTTATTTTTTAAACTATCTAACGAACAAACAACTAACCGCTTTTCATCTTTTATACTGCTCCCCTTTAAAAGCCTTTATTTTGCAACGCTTTTAAGAGGGAGTTCAGAGTAAGAAACCGCTGTTATTCGCTTAGAATCCTTATTAATAGATATTTTATGGAAATAATTTGACATTCTCCAATATATGCAGCACTCTTTCTAAAAGAGTAGATAAATTATGTTGATAATTGAAGAGACTCCTATGAATGCAAGAAATAATCAAGACCTTTAAAAAAAGAATTAAGAATGGGTCAGGAATGGAGGGGACGAGGTCATTGCAATATTTTTTGACAAATTATTTTAATTCAGGTAATATAAAACATCTCTATGAAGAGAAATTCATTTAATAGGAGGTAGTGTTTATGAGATACAATTTAGAAAAAACCAATATACTACTTCAAAAATGGTTTTTATTTCACAGAGATACCCCCACCTATTAAGCAAATTAAGAAAGAATTAAATTTAATTCCTCTGTAAGCCATTTTAGAAGCAAAAACAATCTAATTTTATATTTAAAGAAAATTAATATTTATGGAGGAATTAAATGATAGATCTAAAAAAATTAGGATGGAATTCTTTTTTCAAGCGCCACTTTATAAAATATAGCCAACAGAACACAACATATATGCCTGCCAGAATAATATCTGTTCAAAGACATCTTTATAGCATCTTAAGTGAATATGGTGAATTGAAGGGAGAAATAACTGGAAAATTTCGATATGAAGTCCAATCAATAGAGAAATATCCGGCAGTTGGCGATTGGGTGGGAATTACTAAAAAAGAACAGGAAGATAAAGCAATTATTTATTTTGTTCTTCCCAGAAAGACGAGCTTATCTCGAAAAACTCCGGGTATTAAAACAGAAGAGCAAATTATTTGCGCCAACATAGATACTTCTTTCCTTGTCTCTACATTCGATAGAGATTTTAATCTAAGAAGAATTGAACGTTATCTATCTCTTGTCTGGGATAGTGGGGCGAATCCGGTTATTATCCTTAACAAAGCTGATTTATGTACTGATATCGAGAAATTTATAAGAGAGGTTGAATCAATTTCCCTTGGTGTGCCCATCCTTTGTATGAGCGCCTTGAAAAAATCCGGGGTAGAACAAATCTACAATTATCTAAAGGAAGGAAAAACTGCAGTATTTTTAGGGTCTTCCGGTACCGGTAAATCTACAATTATTAATCACTTACTTGAAGCCCCTAAACAGGCAACAAATTCTTTACGAGATAATAGCAAGGGGAGGCATACCACTACCCATAGAGAATTATTCATGATCCCAGATAGAAGAGGCATGGTAATTGATAATCCAGGCATGCGAGAAATACAGCTATGGGCAAATGAAGATATTATCGAAAAAACCTTTGTAGACATCGAAGCTCTTTCACAAAGGTGTAAATTTAATAATTGCAGCCATACCAAAGAACCCGGTTGTGCCATAAAAGAAGCCCTAGAGGAAGGAAGTCTTGAACCCAAAAGATTAGAAAGTTATTTTAAGCAAAAGGGGGAGTTAAAAAGACTTTTAGAAAAAACCGAATTAACCAAAAAAAAGCTTATAAATGCGAGAAAAAGAAAGAGCAAAGAATTAAGTAAATTAATAAGAAGAAATAAATTGCATAATAAATAAGCACCCATTTATGCCTATCTTTCTACTACCATTTTACTGCTTTTATTCTTTAGATTTGCGGTTTGTACTTTTAAACTAAAAATTTTTCCTAAAAAGAAGGACTTTCTAAAATTTATGTCGAATAGTAAATAACAAAGTGTACAATACATCTCTGTCCCATACACTCTAATAAATATCTAAATACCGATATTACTAAATTAAAATAAAATATTTTTTAATGTAAAAACTTAGCTCATATATCCTGCAATTCATTAGTAAAAATAATAAGGTGGTAAAATGAAATACAGGAATGTCCGGGAAATATTAATGAATCTTATCCCCATGGGGGCATTCCTGCTTGCGTTATTAAT
>JAHLWJ010000006.1 GCA_019057975.1 Promethearchaeota archaeon
TTTAACTCCGCATGAGGTCTTCGGAAAACTGTTGCATTAGCAACTTGAATCTACAGTGTCTCTATTTATTTAAATAAGACAAATGAAACGTCCCCTTGTCTTAAATGAAACGTCCCCTTGTCTTATACCCTTGTCTTAACCTTGTCTTATTCCCGAAAGGGTTTTTCTTGGTCTTTGATAAACTCATTATTTAAAGCCCTAATTTCCTTACCTAATTCAGCTGGAAAATGTTCCACTAAAATATCATTTTTTAAGAGAAGTAGCTCCCCTTTTCCATGAACTCTCCAATACGGATCTAACATTCCAATTACAACTTTCTTTATTCCGCGTTCTATAATCCTCTTAGTACATGAAATTTTGGGATGATTTCGTGTGGTACATGGTTCTAATGTAGTAATCAGGGTAGCACTTCTTAAATCAATATTTATGCATTTTCTCTCTAGGGCTATATATTCTGCATGTTCACCGTACCCAAATTCGTTTCTATATACTTTACAGACTACATTATCATCCTTTATTATAATAACACCAACTTTTGGATGTATTCTGTCATCTTCACTCTTACATTTTTTTGCCAATTCAATAGATTCTTTCAATAGTGTATGTTCTTTTCTAATTCTAATTATCTCATTTCCTAATTCTCTATCTAAGAACTCAGTAGAGTTAACAAGATATTCTATGAAAAATCTTTCAAAAGTATTAAGAGACAAAATAGCATAGGCTGAATCCCATACAAGGGGTTTCATTTCACCAGCACTTGATGGAATCATCCATTTTCCTTTAAAACCTTTATATGATTTGGAACACTTAAGAATCCAATCTATCGTCATAAAAATACTTTTATCTGTAATTGGTATGAAACCGTGTCTCGATGCAACTATTAAACACATAAGTACCATAGGTGCTCCGTCACCAAATGCTCTATGCCTGCCAACAAATTCATTATTTACAAAAATATCAAAAGTTTCATACGCACCTATCCATGTCTTTTTCTGGCAAAACTTTTTCAGAATAGACAACCCATAATCAATGTTATTCTCATTGATATAAAAACCTTTTTCTTTTGCAGAAAGAAGTGTTTGAATGGTCACTGCAGTAGAGGATATGTTACCCTCTATTTCGTTCTTCGAATAGCCCCACCCCCCATCCCTCGCTCTTGAATTATCTAACCATTCAATAGATTCACTTAACCACTTTTCAAAGGTTTTGTCATAATCTATAAGCTTGTCCATCAATCTGAAGAGTGGTGGAATATTATACGCCATTAATAAAGCATCTATAGCCCATGCAGTAGATCTAACTTTACTTTCATTATCTCCGACAACAATACCCCATCCATAGTCATTATTCCTCGAATGCCATATCAATTTTATAGAATCTTTGATTTTATCAAATTGACGGGAGACTATAAAAGCCATGATAGCGTCAGCAGTACAATAAATATTATCATAATCTAATCCATCGGCTTTACCTCGTCTCCACCCGCTTCCCTCTTTTGAACGCAACAGCATTTGGAGGGCTTCATCATAATATTGTGGGTATTCTTTGTTTTCTAATAACGTTCGAAAACATTGTGATGTAGTCCAGTGGTGAGTAGTACGATCAAAAGGATAAATCGTAGGCCAACCTCCTTCTGGTTTTTGAATGCTTTTTAGTCCATCTATAAAACATCTTTTTGTTTCTACACATTTTGTAACAATTTCTCTTAGTGAATCTATGATATCATTATTTTTTGTTTGATTATTCATAAGAAAACACATCCTTAAGACTATTATAGATATTCAAATTATTGGTCGCCAAAGAACATTCCATTGCCCAACTATGTACCGGTAAAATATAATTGAATATCCGAGATAATTCTTTTCTAATTTTTCTATTCCACTCAATATATTCTGTATGTCCATGGATTAATAAAAGCAATTCGACCTTGTCTATGATTTTAGGAACTATTTTTAGAATGAAGTCATGTGAAATGTCCATGTTTGGATCCGCAACCACAAAATTTCCGACCATGCTGAGGTTACTTTGAAAAACATTTCCTTCAATAAGATTAACTTTTTGAGAGAAATCAGATAACGTTTTTCGTGCAAGTTCTATATTCAGGTCAAAACCAATCGCATATTCTACTCCATTCATTAATCCAACTTTGATGAGAGCGCCAGTACCGGTGAACAAATCAAACATTCTTTTAAATTTAATCCGAGCTAACGTTTTTTCAATAATCTCTATAGCCCCAATGTCGGGGCCCACGATATGATCTTTCATTATTTCTAGGGAACTTATTTCGTATTTTTGCATATACTCTACATATGGCGAAGAGTCCTCTATCAATCGCATTCGAAGTGCTTCGTCGAGACTAATAAATCGATAATTCTCTCCACTTGGTAAAGATTCAACTAGATCTCTAGTTTGAATTATTACCTTCGCACTAGATTCTATATTTAATTTAGCCATTAGATATCCTTTAATACAAGATTGTAAGATACATTTGATCCTTCCTCCTATTTTAGAAAGACCCAGTGGAGCCTCCTCAAATATCAGTACATAAACATCTTTTTGACGTCTGTTTCGGCGATCAACTCTTTGTACTTTTTGAACCTCTTTAAGTTTATTCAAATATGGATGCATAATGGGATAATCTTCAGTAAAGTACTTGAGACATTCCCTTATGCAAACCTCAATTTCTTTTATTGTGCACATATTTCTACCCTCTTTTGATGTTGAATTTCTTTTCTAAAACTTATGAAGGTCTCAGTTAAGACTTTTTGACTAATTTCAAATTCAGATGTAATATATTCATAACCTCTTTCGATTCGAGTCTTCAAATTTTCTCTATCAAACTTAATTTCTTTCTGCCATGTTTTTTTGCAACTACAATATTTTTCAAAAAGATGTAATTCTTTTCCATTATTTAAATCACTAATTATTTTATATATCCTATTATCACATTTATCGCAGTTTGTAGGAGATGCTAATGGATGTGGGGTTAGATTTAAACCTCCGATTCTTAAATTCACGGGACTTTCTTTAATTATCTCAAGGATACTCCATAACCATGGAGGACGGTAAATATTTTTCTTCCATAAGAAATACACTAAAGTACTATTATATATGGATACAGGCATTAAGACATACTTCGCATTTGGAAAACATTTTTTTGTATCATGTAACGTTTTTAAAACATCTTGAATAGCATTTTTCTCTCCTATAAAAGGTGGTTTTAATAAAACATATATATGGAGAGTAAAAAACTTAGAAATTTTATCGGCTGCCACCCTAAAATCTTCAAACATAAATCCTTTATTCATACAATATATTCTAACTATGTCATTTGAGGTTTCCAATCCAATTCCAATACTTATATTTGTATTTTCTACGATACTTCTAATCAATTGTAATTTTTCTATAGTTATGAATTCAGGTCGTGACTCAAAATATACTTCTCTTATATTTGGATAATTATCGACTAAGGATAATATTGCATTGCGCCAATTATCAGGTATCTCATCACTGTTTAGAAAAGATCCCGACGTATAAAAATCAATAACAACTTCTTTGTTTGCTCTATATAATTTTTCAAGTTCTTTCTTAATTAAGTTGAAAATTGTTTTTGATTGGCTTTGAGTATACTTATCAGAACGAAATCCGCAAAATGTACATCCCCCATATTTTTCATTCCAGTAACACTGACCAAAAGGGATTATAAAACACAATTTATCTATAATTTTATTGTTTTGTCTAGTTTTTTTACGCCGAATCTGAAAAGAACATTTAACAGAGGGCTTCGTATCCCTTAATTTTTTCTGCACGATTGTAAGGAAAGGATTAACTTTTTCCATATTATCTCACAACATATGAGGAATCTTTTAATACTTTAATCCATGCTGTATGGGGTTTAATCTTACTGGAGGATACTTCCCAATCGAAACACCCATTTTTAATAAAATTAAGCTCTTTAAGTATGGACATCTCATAAGTATCCTCAGGATCCTCTTCATTACAAAGAAGCTCAAATAATTCAATATTTTTTCTTTTTCCAAATAGTATTAACTCTTCATAGAGTTTTATACCAATATTTTTTTCTTGATATTTCTTTCTTACACCAAATCCTGATAAGTACATTACTTTACCGTTATCTTTATGGTAGTGTGTCGGATCGTGAATGTAAGGAATCGCCATTATCTCGTCAATCAATTCTGTTACAACAAATCCAATTATTAAAGGAGCCATATCTTCTCCAACCTTGTCAGAATCCTCGGCCACTAAACTCCCCTCAGGAAATACATAAAAGCACTTCCTGAAGGTTTCAAACGTATCTTTTTCCCCATACATCCCATATTCTATTTCCATGATATTTGACAAATCTTCTTCTTTTGCCTTTCTAATTCTAATTGACAATTTAATCCCTCCTTTCACTGTTTTTTAAAGCGATACACAAAATTCTTTCATTTGTCACCAACATTTTATCATCTAATTGGTGAACAAAATTATCGTATTTTTTTCCATTAGATGGTATCATGCCTTGAATAGTTATATAATCTGAAATATATTTTTTACTCAATTTAAGTAGTTCCCGTCTAGTATAAGAATACAATGGTACAAAGTTATTATTTTTCAATATTTCTTCTATTTTATCCATTGAAAGACGATTATTATAACTGTCCTCAACACTATAATATCTCTCTAAAACCTCCTTAAAATGTTTTGGACCTACTTCAAATATTATTATAAACCCATCGGTTTTTAAAACCCTTCCAGCTTCTTTCAATACTTTTTGTCGTTTTATATTTGGAATATGATGTAGTGCATACCCAATAGTAACAATGTCAAAAAAATTTTCACGATATTTAAGGGATTCAATGTTACCCACCTCAAATTTCACATTTTTTACACCAAGTTCTTTGCTTTTCTTCGTTGCTATTTCAATCATCTTGGGAGAGCTATCAATCCCTATTATATGAATATCACTAGAGTAATCAAAAATATTTAATGCAATTTTCCCAGTTCCTGTAGCAAGATCTAATAGGCGGTGTATTTTTTTAAAATCAATATGTTCCCTAATTAAATTAAACTCAAAATCATATTTTCTTTTATTAATTAATAATTCATATTCTAACGCACATTTATCAAAGTGGTTTTTTTGGGCAATAACATCTTGCAGGCTTATTGGTGTTTGGTCATTTTTTTTCATTGTAATCACCCCTTTTATTTTCTTTTATTTCCTTTTTAAATTGACTTAGAGTTCCTTTTTTTATAGCCCTTATATTGTAAGGAGAAAAAGTAAAACTACTATTTTGAGAAATTTGGATTTGAGTATTATTTGGTAAATCTGAAAAATTTTCCACTATTTCAAAGACACATCTTCTTACACAATCCTCTATAAATTGTGGAGACTCCAACATTTTTTTAAGAGTAAATAACTCATCTGGGCGTTTCATCATTTCACGCAACGGTGTACGCAAAGATTTTTCGATTATATTTAATATTTCTTCAATGTCCGCATAAACATCTTTAAAAAAAGTGAACTCAACTCGGCAAGTAGTTTTTTCTGTATGTGTGCCAAAAGGAATATCATTCTCGTTTTTTAGGGGTGCATTTTTATGTTGATTAAAATAAAAATCACGTACCATTGCTTTTGCAAGAGGGCAAGCTATTGCTCCTAAAGCTTCGACAGAGACTTTATTGTAATCTAAGTTAGTACTATCATTTTTACGTTTTATTGATGAAGATACTTGCAGGAAACATTTTTCTTGGGTGGGATATCCCATTAATGTTTTTGCTGCATAGGGATATGTTAAAGACATATCTACTAAAGCACTTGCAGAGTATTCATGTTTCTCTAATATTTTCTCAGCTATTATCCTAGGAATTGTATTAATTAAAAATTTGGAACTATTTTTTGCGATATAATTAACAATTTCATTTATTGCCTCGTTACTTCGAGAAATGTTAAATCCTCTCATATCCTCTGGAAGGTCCACAAATGCATCAAATTTCACCAATAATATGACAGATTCATTTTCAATATTAAGCCTGATCCATTTATACACATCAGTTAAACCAGTTAGATTTATAGGGATAGAAATCTCTGGTTTTTCGTAATGAACATCTGGTAGTACCTTGGAAATTTCATTAGATTTCAATATTATTTTATTATTAGGTTCCGTAAAAAGTCTCATTCCTGTACACCTCTTTTATTTTTCATTTTTTCTAATGTATTCTCAGCTGCCTCTACGATAGGATCTATAAGTGCACATGCGGAGGGGAAATATGAGGTTTCCATATATAGAATATCTCTGATTTTATATTTGTGAGCAATTGCTAAAGAGATCATATCCATTCGCTTTGCAACCTCTGAGCCTATTGCCTCAGAACCGATTAGTGTTTGATTATTTTCATCAAAAACTAATCTAATGTGTATTCTTTGAGATGATGAATAGTATCTCGCAAGAACACTCCCTTTATATTCACCAATAATAGTTTTTATTCCATAAGTTTGGGCCTCTTCAGACATTACACCAACTGCGCCAAATTGAAAATCTTGACTTAAAGAAATTACCCACGGAGCTATAAAAAGAGGACATTTAATATCATTCCCCACGGCATTTACGCCTGCAATTCTCCCTTGTAACGCCGATATTGTGGCAGACCTCGATTGTATTTGTTTCCCAGTAAGCCAATGATTGATTTCTGTGCACTCCCCAGCAGCAAATATATCACTAATGGATGTTTCTAAGAGATCATTTACAACTATTCCACCAGTACTTCCACAAACAATACCTGCATCTTTTGCAATTTTAGTGTTTGGGAAACTACCAGTTTCAATTAGTGCAACTCCATCAACATTTAATCTCCTATGTTCCGTCTCTACTTCACTAACTGATCCTTCACCTCTTATAGACTTAATTATACTGTCTTCTAAAAATTTCACACCGACACTCTCAACCCTTTTTTTAATCGCCTCCCTTATTTGTTTATCGAAAAAGTATTTCATAAAGTTTTTTTCTCCAAGTACACTAACATTTATGCCTCTTTTTCCAATATAGTACGCGACTTCGGGTCCAAGAAATCTTGAGCTTGAAATGAGTATATGATCACATTTCGGGATTATTTCTTCTGCTTTATATGCATCAGGCAAATTTCTAAGGAAAAATACGCCTTCTAAACTTATACCAGGAATGTCTATAGGCTTAGGTACTGTTCCAGTTGCCACTATAAGTCGATTATATGGGAAACGCCCTTTATCCGTAAACACTATCTTGGATGATGTATCAATCTTTAGTGCCTCTGCATTCAAGTGAATATTTATCCTTTTATGCTTATAATAAGAAACGTCTCGAAGGACTAACTTGTTAATAGAAGGTATTTCACGACCAAGGGCGAGGGGTATTCCGCACGGTGAATAAGCTGCAACATCACTTTTTGTAATTACGTCTATTTCTATATCTGAGTTATATAATCTTGCCCTTGAAGCTGCAGGAAGACCTGCAGCGCCGGATCCAATAATTACCAACTTCATCTGTAATCACCTCTACTTGTTAAATAGGATACATGATATAAAATTTACGCCATTATGTTCTTCAAACTGATTCCCGATCAATATACGGGTATTGATCATGCCTTTTTGAAGCTCTATTTTATATATATTTCTAAAGGCGGACTCTGGCATTTCGCACAACGATTAAGATTGCTTCCGACGTTGGAGCACAGACGAAGCTAATGTTTTTGACTTTAATGTTACATATGCTCAATTTCGGAAGCAAATCAGTTGAACGAAGCCACTCCGCTGTGGCTACAGGGCTTTTAATCCGTCCAATATTCCGCTGGTTAACGTGAGTGCGGTATATCTTTATGGATTCTTATGCTTATCATAAACTAATTTTATTAATTCCACAAATAATGATTATAGAAATATGGAAAAATTATATACATTTTTATTTTCTATTTCACAAGTAAATAATTAATTATAAAAGATTATGGGGTCAGGTCTTGCAATATCGCTTTTCCTCTTCCCCCTCATTTTTTTTAATTAAAATGGGGCAACACATACTATTTTTTCTATGGTTTAGCTTTCCCTTTTACGAGGTCTTCCTTTAGGACGTCTATCTATAATAATACCTAAAGCCGCAAACATCTGATTAAAAAACTCCTCAGGACCTATAGGTTTTCCGCTAAAAGCTATCGAATTATTGAATTGGCACCCCTTCCCTATTTACCTAATTTAAAAGTAAAATATTAATTATCTAAGAAAATGGGATGTGTCCTTAATTTATTAAAAACATGATAAAAGTATAACAAAAACAAAAAATTGTTCTTTGCCACATTTTTTACTTTTACAGTAGAAATTTAAGAAATAGCTATATTACTTTTTTCTTAACTTTTTCTAATACTCCCTTTTTTTCTTCTAAAAAGTTTTTTTCATTTATAGCTTCTAACAATGTTTTTACTAGATTCTTTTTTTTCTGGGGTATCTCTTCTATTTTTGACAATAATCTAAGAGCACTTACTTGTTTTTCTTTTTTATCGCTTGCCAATAGTGGCTTCACTTTTATAATAATCAAACCTATAAATTCTTTACTTAATTTTAGTATTTTATTGTTATCGAGTAAATATTCTATATAGCATACATACTCTTCATCATCGGTAGTGAATTTATTCAATCTATCTTTCAAGGCTTTTTTTACAACTATTATTTCTATTTTTTCTTTTAAATCATCAACTATTTTAGTAAGATTTTCACAAGAAGTATGAGTCATTATGTTTGTGACAGAATCCTCTAATAATTCCTTGTCCATTTCTTTTAATATTTCCAAATATTTCATTTGTTCAGCCGGATTACTTATAGAATTTAATCTTTCCTTAAGATGGCCCTTTATATATTCATTCTCCTTAATTTCCATAAGCCATTTCACTGTTTCTTCAATTTCTTCATTAGAAGCAGTTCTAATAAGATTTAAGTATTGGTCTAAAATGGAGTTTATTTGGTCTGTTTTTAAACCGTTTTCATTTGTTGTTTTCAATAGCATCAAGTTTAGTGTTTTTGCTAATTTCTTCTTGTGTTCCCAAGGGAGGTTCACAAACTTATTTATAACATTTTGAGAGAATGGCCAATCATATACTTTGTAATAGTCTACTATCTCAAAATAAATTTCATTCACATATAAGTATATCTCGGGGCTTTCATTTCTATTAAAGAAATCATTCAACCATTTTATAATCTGATTATTGAATTCATCCGACGAGAAATATAATTCCCTACAAAGCGAATTAAATTGTTTATAACATTGTAAATTTATCTCTGCTTTTGCACCTCCAATATATTGGTCAAAAAGGAATTGATATCTATTTTTCAATATATTAAAAACAGAATCCCGTAGAGGTTTTTCTTCTATCTTTTTAATGAGACCCTCCAATGCACCAAACCAAAAACTCATACGGCTCCAATCATTTACGTTACTAAAGGGCAACACTTTATTGACATATTTAGATAGGAGACCGTTAAATGTAACATAACCAAAAGCAAGCTTAATTAGATTTACTTTTTCATTAGTATAACCTATCTTAAGGTCCGCTTGTAAAGAATCAATTAGTGAAGTTAATAATTCTTTACTAATAATATGTGGGTAAACTTCTGTATTTTCTAATATATCCTTAAATTCAACCAATGTATTAGGTTTATTTATTACTAGTTGAGAAAATTTATTTTTTATCTTTTTAAGACATAAAGGAATATCATTAAATCCTTGTATGAACTCCTTAATTATTGTAATTTCTTCTTCGATTGTATTATCAGTTTTCACTACATCTAGATCATTTATAGCATTTATAATTTTAGTAGTTAATTCAGTAAATTTTTTGTGATAAAGCCATTTACTAAAATTAATTAATTCTTTAGGATTAAATTTAGAAATTAAATCTTTAACTTCCCCCATAGTTAATACTGATTTTACCTTGTTAAAACTGACGGTATTAAAACCTTTCTCCATTTCACTTAAATAATCTAGTTCATTTACAATCTTAAAAATCAAAGACAATATATTAAAACCAGAAGTTTTAAATAACCTCCTTTTTATCACGTCTTCATCTATCTTTTTACAAATAAAATCGAAGAGTCTTTTAAATGAAATATTTCCTTCTCTTATATGTTTTTTAATTGCCTCCCAGTCCTGAGATAAAACTAATGAATTTATCTCGTCAGGAATATCTTGAAAAACATCCTTGTTGACAAAGAATGGTTCCAGATTGTCTACCATTATATTCTGTGTTCTCATCAAAAATCTGTATGCTTCATTAGAAAGTTTTAAATTTACATTATTGTTTTTTAATTCCCACTTGTTATTTTCTTCATTATTTTGAAATTTCTTTTCTTTAAATGCCTTATTTATTTCTCTCAATAAAGAAGCATTATCCAACAGTAATCTATATAAAACCGGCCATTCTTCTCTGATTATTATTACCTTCGCAAGCATTGGTAGATTTTTTGTGATTATTCCTTTAGGAATTGTACTTTCTTCTTGTTTTTCTGCCAATAAAACTTCTGTTTGAAATGTGTTTAAAAATTGTATAATTCTTCTTGGGTTTTTAGAAAACTCTTGAGAAATTATAGAAGACAATGTGTCTGAAAAGCCTAATTTATATTTTTCATTTAATTTCGAGCAGAAATCAAATAATTCATTTTCAGAAAAATTTCTGATTCTTAAAGTAGTATTAAATAACTTCCTTAGAAATTCATTAGCATCTTGATCAGAAGTATCTTTATTAGAAGAGCTTAAATATTTTTTAAGTCCCTCTTCATCTATCGGTATAATAAAAACAACATTTTTTATTTCAAGAAAATTTTTAATAGTTAACAATAATTCTATTGCTAGTTCTCTATGGCATCTATCAATATTATCTATTGCAATAACAACTTTTTTGAGAGAGTGTTTTTTATGGGCAATATCTTTTATATAATTCCACAAATTTTTTGATTCTCCTATGACTTTAGCGATGGTCTCAATAAATATTTGTTCAAACTGTTCGGGATATATGACAGGGTCAACGGTTTTGATAGTTGATTTTTTATAGTGAAAAATTTTTGAAATTCCCTTTTCGATAATTTTACTTTCCGATATATAAAATTTTTCTTTTATCTTTTCGTTTAAATCAAGTTTGAAACACTTTAAAAGTTCTAAAACAAATGTTCGCCTAAATGAATCTCTAGAATATTTCCAAGCATCGTAAATAAACATTTTTACTTTACCATCAGTATCTTTGTCGAACTCTTTTTTTAAAGTTCCTATTATGGAAGATTTTCCAGTCCCCCATCCACCCAGTAATCCTACAGCAAAAGGTGGTTTACAATCTTTTACTATTTTATAAAGAGTTTTTACATAAGGATGTGTCCCTAAAAAGTCCTCTTTTGCTAGATCTATTTCTCTATCTGGTATATAATTTAGATTCATGATTTTTTTTCTCATAATTTCCTTTTTCCTAATTATTTAATCTATGTTAGTATGCGGTTCTTTATCGTGTTTTATCTAGATGCTATACTCAAATTTATACTTAAAATTCAAATATCTTCTTAATGGATAATTTAGATTTCTTTTTTAAATTTAATATCAAATCATTCTATCTATAATGTTTATTATATTTTTTAGAAAAATATCTGATTTCTTAAAAATATATACATTGTATTTTTTATGAAATAAAAAGGACAGAATAAGAAAATAATTATATTATTCTCCTACTCTGTCTTTTTACCTGAGAGATTCTTCCTATGTAATTAGGAATTAGCTCTTTTAGTAAACTCTGTAAGGGTTTTCCTAAAGATTAGGAGTTGCCCCGTCGGTGCTTTTTTGTATAAAGCTCTCCAGAGTTCTGTCCGGTAACAGTCCTTTTGCCTGAAAGTTTCAATACTTTTGGTATCTTGCCCCTTCGGCTCCTTTTCTTTTATGATGGAAAGAAAAGATCTCTCCTGTTACCTTCGTACAGGTTACAATATTATATAAAAATATTTATATATAATATTGTTCATACATAAATATTTAATTTTGTTTATGTTTATTATATACTACTTTTATTAAAAAATCATTCTTTTTTGTGAAAATAATTAAAGTTGCTTGCTAGCGTACAGTACAGGTCAGGGAAATAGGGATTGCTGCACTTTCTTCGAAAGTTCGCAATGACAGAGGGATGGATTCCCGCCTACGCGGGAATGACATAAAGGGGAGCGGGAATGACATAAAGGGGAGCGGAGTATAAAAGAAGAATGTTCCCCCTGATTCTATGGGCGTATTGCAATACGCCCCTACCACTCATCATAAAAAAGTAAAGAACAATTTTATAATGAAGAAATAATGAAAAAGAAGAAAAATATGGGGTGATAATATTTTGTTGAAATGTAAACATTATTATGTGTATAATCAAAAAGTGTGTTTTTTTACAGCTTGTTACATTCACTAAATTACCACTCATTTAACTCGTCATTATCTTATGCCAGGGAGGTGATTCTATCGTTCTATTTTTACATTTCATCTTAGATTTTTAATAGAGGTTATTCTAATATTCGTTTTAGTTTTAGTTAAAATAAGATATAAAGAAAGGAATATATACATGTCTGAATCAATGAAAATTGAAAAATTGAAGAATTATGGTATCCCCTCTTATATTGTAAACATCTGGAAAAAACATTACTCACCTTATTTATTACCGCTGCAGGAAGATGCGGTAAGAAATTATGGGATTTTGAATTGTGCTGAAGGAAGTAATGAGATTGCCGCGCTTTCTTCGAAAGCTCGCAATGACAGAGAGAGATTGCCACGTCACTCCGCTCCTCGCAATGACGGAGCTGCTAATAAAAATCTTTTGGTTATCGCCCCAACCTCCTCAGGAAAAACCTTCATCGGAGAAATGGCTGCAATCGCTCAGGTCATTCACCTTCAAAAAATCATCTATTTAGTTCCTTTAAGAGCACTAGCTGATGAAAAATATAGACACTTTAGAAAACTCTACAGTCATTGTGGAACGGATATAGTCATCTCTACCCGTGACCGTAAAGAAGATAACCATCATATCATCTCCGGGGATTATGATGTTGCGATGATAGCCTATGAAAAATTTTATTACTTTTATTTGATGTGTCCTCATTTTTTAGACATTGTTTCTTTAGTCATCATCGATGAGATGCAGTTGATTAATGACTCAAAATGGGGTCCTCTGCTGGAAAGTATGGTAAACCATATCGATAAAAAGAATAAAAATATTAAAATCATCGCCCTTTCAGCTTTTGTTGAAGGACAAGATGCTCTTGCAAGATGGTTTCCTGGACGAACCCTTATTTCCTATCAACGTCCGGTGGAACTGCGTAAAGGAATAGTAAGAGATGGTATCTTTAAATATATTACTTCCAAAAAGAAGGAAAATTACCAAAAAGAAGTATTTTTTAAACCGGAAGCAGTTGGTGAAAATTGTTTTAAAGATTATTTATTAGAGACAATCAGGTATCTGGTAAAACAGGGGGAAACGACTTTGATATTTTTTGCAACCTGTACTGAAACACAAAAATGGGCTAAGTGGCTGGCTTCTCAATTAGAAAGCCCTGCCGCTTCTTGCGCATTAAAAGAACTGAAGGAAATGGAAGAAACTTTATCCCGTGATGAATTGAGAGAGACATTGGAAAAAGGGATTGCTCATTATAATCAGAACTTATCATGGGAAGAAAGAAATTTAATTGAGACTTATCTAAAAGAGGGAGAAATAAAGGTTATCTGCGCTACTAACATCATGGCCATGGGTATCAATCTTCATTTTAAGAATGTAATTATTGCCCTGGATAAAATATGTAATGATGAAGGAAATTACCCTCCTAATTATCGAACCAGCCTTACCTTTGCCGCTATTGAAAATATGGCCGGAAGAGCTGGAATATTAAATATAGAAGAAATGAGAAAAGATGGTAATTCTTTTAATTTTCAGAACAGGCAGGAGTTTGGAAGGGTCATTTTTTTAGCTCATTCCCTACTCTTTCAGACCGCTTATAAGAAACTTTATTTTAATTTTTTAAAAGATAATAATTACAATCATAAGGCAGATAAGCAGTTAGTAAATATAGACAATGATTTACTTACTTATCTTTTGAGATTAGTGGTAAATGTAAAACTTAATTATGAAGAGTTAAAGAGTCATTTAAAAAAAGAGGAATTTGTCTCCCTAAAAAATCATAATAAATCCGATGATAAAAATTTCCTTTCCGGTTACTGGCAGTTTGCTTTTAATAAGGTAAATATCGATAAAAAAATAGAAAAAGTCTTGAATATTTTAAAAGAGAACAGATTGATTAGGATGAACAGAAATGGTGTTCTATCTCCCACCGACAGCGGTATTTTAATAGCTGCCAAAAGAATTAAAGTAGAAACTTTTCTGTTTTTTAAATCCTGGTTGAGATATTGTAAAAATGGAGATATTAGTATTCTGGAGATTCTTTTTCTACTGGCTTTAAGCCCGGATGGTAAAGCATTGCCTATCCCCTTTTCTCAAGCTATTAGAGATGATTATAAAAAAGGAATTTATCAATACGGTTGTAGAAAAAATTACTGGAATAAACTCTTGCGTCTGATCTTTGAACAGGATGATGAAGATAAGAAACTTTTTCGGGATAAAATTCTAATGAAAATGGAGAAAGAAGAAACCACCTCTTTAGAAGATTATATCACCCTTAAGAAAACTCATTTATTATATGATTGGATAATGGGAAAAAAGAGTGTTAAGACAATTGAGGAGGAATATGGTTTTTACCGTGGTTGTATCTATAGATTGGGGGAAGGGTTTTCCTGGTTAGCAGATAGTTTGTCAGCAATAGCAGAAAGTGTAGGCTGGGAGAAAAAATATATTAAGGATTTGACAAAAATAAAGATGTTGTCTAAAAGGTTAGCAGGAGGAGTACAGGAAGAAGGAATAAAATTAGCCCTGCTATATATACCCGGTTTAAGTCGACATTATATTGGAAGGTTGGTGGGGGCGGGATATAGGGATGAGAATTCTTTAAGGGATGCGAGTGGGGGCGAGTTGGGTAAATTGATTCCGAAAAGATTAGTTCAGAGAATTAAGAAAAAAATGAAAGAAGAAAATAATCATCAAACGGTGTCAAAAGAAAAATGGATAGTTCAAGATGAAAAATTGAAAGCATATAAGAAAATGCCAGAAGAATGTGGTATTAGTATTAGCGAACGGCAATTAGCAACTACTTCGTATGCCAAATCATTGGAACCTTTATTAGAAATTTCACAGCTGCGACCGGACAGAATTATCTTTGAGGGGAAAAAGATTGAGGTTACGGCTACAGAATTTTCATTAATCAACTTTTTAGCTCAACATAATAATCAAGTTATGAGTTATGATACACTCTTGGATGAGCTTTGGAAAGATGAAAAGGATGTTATCTATAGGCGGGTAAACTATCATATTTTTAATATTAAAAAAGCTATTTTAAAAACAATTGGGGAAACTAAAACTAATATAGAAAGAATTAAAAAAATTTTAGTGGTAGTACCCGGAAGAGGAATAATGTTAAACTTAATGGATAATGAATTAATAATAAATCGGCAACATGCTCATGCTCCTGCTTCTTAAATACTATGCCTCGTTTTATCTGCAAAATGCTGAATATTTTTTTAATATATAACATGCTCCGGATATTTTCTTTAATATATCCCCTTTCATCTTAATTATCTTAATTTAAAAAACAAATAATCATTTGAATTGGAAATTTAAACTTAGACCCAAATAGCAAAAATAAAAATATTTTTTGTTATTTGGGTTTTTTATTTTCTATTTACATCGTCCAAACAGAAATCAAATAGAAATTAAACAGAAAACAAACAGAAATCAGGATACAGGAAAATTTTTTTATGATGTAATTAGATTAGTCGTTAGTGAAGAAGATACAAAGAGTAAATTTAAAAGATTCAAGTTCATTCAATTACAAGGAGAGAATATATGGAAAAAGAATTTCTGAAAAATCAAACACAATTAACCAAAGAAGGGTATGTTATCGTCTCATCTTATTTTTTAGATTACTGTGTAGAGATATTGGGAACCGGACCAGGTATGCTCTATATTCAATTACTTAATTATTGTTACAAGGGCAAAGATCTGGCCTGGCCTACTTTAGCTACCTTGGGCAGGAAAATGCAATTTACCCCAAAGTCTATAACCAAATTTCACCAGATATTATTAAAACACGGATTGATTAAAAAGATAAGTAAAGGAAGAACTGCCTCAGGTAATTATAGGCGAAATATTTACCAAGTTACTCCTCTTCATATGGTAAAAAATACCCTATCGGAAGGTAATATTTTCCCCCATATAGAGGAAAAAATTACTCCTAACCTAGGGAAAAAATTACCTACTAACAATACTAATCTTAACAGTACCAATGTAACAACAACAAATAGAGATGTTGTTGCTAATTTTAAAAAATTAAAAGAGAAAGGAGAAGAAAGAATGAGAGTAATAAGAGAACGGATGGTTGAATTGGATTTTAAGGAGAAATTTATTGAGAAGATATTAAAAGAATATTCGACCAAGAAGATTGAGGAAAAATTAGATCTGCTTCTTATCAAGAGAAACATCCAAAGCCCTGCCGGTTGGCTTAGTGCTGCCCTGAAGAATGATTATCAGAACCGGGAACAAGAAAGATATGATGAAGAACCTGTAGAACAGGTATCTCGCCAAACTCCCCTCTCCCAGCTTAATTCCACGCCCTCAATGGGGAAGAAATTTAGAGAGACTATTGTAATAGACTCTCACCTATCACCGGAAGACAGAAAAATCCAATCCCGGGAGAGGGTTTTAAAGATGATCAGAAAGACCCGGAAAATGCTAGCCAACCTGAAAACAAAAGGAGGAACAAATGTCCGAGCTAAAATTTCTAATTAATAAAGCCAAACAAAAAGACTTAAAGGCAATGGGAGAACTGTTTAATAAATTTAAACCCTTGTTGAAATCAAGAGCCAAAAGATATTCCAGATACGGCTTGGAATATGATGATGTCTTCCAGCAGGGGGCCCTAATCTTTATCCTAGCGGTTTATGACTATAAAGAAAAAGGGAACGTTCCTTTTGCAGGCTATATAAAAAAGAGAATTAATTGGGGATTGTATCTCTATAATCGTAAATATTTACATAGAAAAATAGAAATTTCTTCTGGCCTAAGCCCCCATCGGTAGGACAGGTGTCTTGCCTGTCTGTGAAATTGTAGGGGCGTATAGCTTATATGCCCCTACAAAATATCGGAAGGAGGATAATTCTCATGAATACCTTAGAGAATATCTTACGGGAAGTAGATATGGAAAGAGGCTACCGACTTCTAACCCTAAGAGAAAGAAATATTATCAACCTGTATTATCTGGAGGGATACAAAGATGAAGAGATAGCTGCCCTTTATGATCTCACTCGTCAGGCTATAAATTATATTAGAAATAAAGGAATGAATAAATTAAAAATATTTTAAAATATTTTTTCATTTCTTTTGCTAAATCACCTCTTTTTTGTATCTATATAAGTAGAGGAAGTTTTTAGCTCAGCTAAAAACTGTGATTGGTAATTAGTGATTTGTAATTTGCCACAAAATTCAAAATTATGAAATCTTAAAAGAAATACCTATTACTTATCACCCCTCACACATTACGCTATTTGTCAATAGCCAATTATCCAGAAAGGAGGTGAAAATAAATGGCTATAGTAGTAACAGTTCCCCGTGATTCAGCTTTGCAATTTAGACTGGTAGTAGGTACTAATCCGGATACCGGAGCACCTATCATTAACAGCAAGACCTTTACTAAGATTAAATCTGCTGCTCTTGAACAAGATGCCTATGATGTAGCTACCGCTTTAACCGGCTTGCAGAAGTATACCGTAGATGAAATCAGATTCGAAAAAGAATCCCAACTTACGGAGTAGTCGCTAGTGAATAGTGAATAGTCTTTAGCCAGAAAAACGAGAAAGCAAAAGAGCGGGCTAATAGCTATAAGCTAAAAACAGTGATGAGTGATTAGTAACAAGTAACCTGTGAGAAACCTAAAAGTCAAAAAGTCATTGCGAGCCCTGATTTATCAGGGCGTGGCAATCTCGTGATTCAATGAGATTGCTTCGTCGTTACACTCCTCGCAATGACAAATTACCAAATCTTCAATTACTCATTACATATTACATATTACGCTAATTAGCTATTAGCCAATTAGCTAAAGGAGGTGAAAAAATAAAATGGCAACCGAATTAGGAGAAGTAACCAGTTATAAGAGACTCTACCTGCAGTTTAGGGATAGTGTCGGTAAAACCATAAATCTAACCTTGAATAACCCCAAGAACGTAGATGATGGAGACTATGTGGACTTTGCAGCACAAGATGCAGCTATTGAGGGAGTGATGGATACGATAATCACCAAGAACATCTTCCATAATAATGGTAATGACTTAGTAGCCAAAGTCAATGCAAGGATACTTGATTATAAGTCTACTGATGTTATGGATGTTTAATTAGTCGTTAGTGAATAGTGAATAGTCGTTAATAAAAGGGGGACACACTTTACTTTTCACCATGCATTAAATGCGGGAATATAAAAGAAGAATGTCCCCCTTTTATGCATAGTAGCGGTTAGCTAATGACTCCTTGGTAAAGGGGGCAGGTTGCTTTTTTAACATAAAAAGGCCTGTCCCCCTATAAGTCTCATCACACATTACACAATACAGATTACGCTAATTGGCTAATATCAAATAAGCCAGAAAGGAGGAAATTCATGTTAGAATCTATTATCAGTAAATATTTACTGAATGCCTTGTTGCTGTCTGTCGTCTCTATCTTCTACAGTTTCCTAAAGAACAAATTGGGAGAGGACAGAGCGAAAACCATTAAGGAGGCTATCCTTTCTGCCATGCTCTGGGCAGAAGAAGAGCTGGGGATTGGAAACGGCAATCAAAAATGGGATGTTGCCTGGAAGAAATTAATCGAGATACTGGCAGATAAGAATATTAAGTTAAGAAAGTCTGAAGAGAAAGTGGTAAAGACCATGATGAAGGCCAATGTAGGGAAAATTAACCAGCAGAGATATGATGTGATGTTGAAGAAGAAATTAATAAAAGATAAAAAGATCGTTCAGCAGTCACTCTTAACTAGTCGTTAGCATATCACCCCCACCTTAATCCTCCCCCCTCAAGGGGGAGGAGAAAAAAGATAGAAGACTGGTAAATTGGAAATTATTAAAAAGGAGGTAAATATTGGATATTCATAATTTAGCAGACATTATTGCCAATCAAGGGTTCCCTATCGCCTTATCGATACTCTTAATCTTTCGTATCGACAGGTTTATGCAGGAAATCGTAACAGCACAAAAGGAAGGTTATCGTCAGATACTGGAAAACACCAAAGAAATACACAGTACGCTCACCAGCTTAAACCAGCAAAATCGAGAGTATTACTCTCTTCACTTTTCAGAAGTGCAGAAAGAATTAGCAGGAGTAAAAGTAGAGTTGGGGAAAATTGAATAGAGATAAAATAATGATACAAAAACAGGGTAAGCTTAAGAAAATTATTTATCTAGAACTTATCCTGTTTTTGTTACATTATGCTTGGTTTATAGTTTTTCTATAATATCCATTCTTTATGGCCATGACCAATAAGGCGTATAATATGTTACTTCTAATTTAGGACGATTCATTATGCTTCTATTTTCAGAAGATCTGAAAGATTTTAAATGAGCATAATTGCTTTCCCTCTTTATTTTCATTTGTTCTCTATAGATTTACGTTGCGATATTGAAAGTAGTCATCCATAGATTAATTGCTTAGAAGAAGACTCTTTTTAATTTTATTGTGTTGGTTTATTTTCTATTAATTCAATATATCTTGATAAATATTTGGATATAGTGAAACAGCGTGGTCAACTGATGTCACTCTCTACCGGGTGTTGGGGTCAAAAGCCCGGCGAGTGCTCCGACTGCTGCTGAGCCTATTGCTATCAATATATCTGGTATAGTTGTAACTTCATTTGCCGCAAGATAAATTCCACCTAGAGCAATAAGCAAGACTGTTAGACCTAACATCAAAACAACTATGCGATAAATCCATTTATCCCATTGAAGTGGAGACTCTGTTATTTTGGCAATACCTTTGATAGGATCTTTTTTAATTTCTTCCTCTAAACTTTTGTCATTAGCGATCATTGTGGTTAATTCTCCAATAGATCTGGCTTTCATAAGTTTTACCTCCTTTTCAGTTTCTTTGCAGTTCACTTTACTAACATATTTTAAACAATCTGATGTGTACATTAAAACGTTGAGATTGGAAACCGACCTAGCAAGCGGCCAGTGGAAATCATTTCTAAGCAACAAAAAGACTCATTACTTACTCGTTGTTACTATTCTATTGCAATAGTAGCTTGCACAGGCCTATGGTCACTCATTTGATCATCGTCTATAAAATGATTGTCCTGAATATCATTAATATCACGCTTTAATATGGATGATTTAGCTTTCCAAGTCCATGAATTACCACCAAGGAATATAAAATCAAGAACACTATTAAAGTTAGGATTCGCCTGTGTTTTCTTTAATTTTTTCGGTCTTATCCAATTAAAATGACCATATTTAATCATTTCATCATACCCTTTATCGTGATTTAAGTCGCCTTCATCTACATCCCAATCAAAGTTGTAATCTCCAACAGCAATTATTGGAAGATTCTGTTTAGATGCCCAGCAATTTAACAATCGGGCTTGCTCGTGCCTGCGTTCTGACTTAGAGCGATATAGATGGTTAACCATAAAGAGGAATTCGATGTTCGTTCCTTTAATTTTAAAATGTGCTGTTAAAGGGGATCTAACTGTACCACTCACGTTAATGCGATGAAGCTCAAAATCACTAAGAAGTTCCAAACGGTCCGAGTCGTAAATGATCTGCATTCGATCTGCGCTTCCCGTAGAGCCCAATATACTTTTGAAATCAGCATTTTCATCCACTTCAGCCGCATTCTCAAATTGACTCGCCCATGAAGCATCGAGCACTTCACATATACCCCAAATGTCACATCCATCGATTTCCTCGATACGATTTGCCACTATATCAGGGTCAGCATCTCCAGATTCGGCATTCCAACCTATAACAATAATCTCTTGCTCGGCTTGTAGGTCAGTATTAAATATTACTATAATAGAAATTAATGAAAAGATTAGTAATATACGAAGGAATATTTTAGATTTCATTTTACACCTCTTTAATAATATAAATAAATTTTAAAATTCGTAAGAAATTTAATTTCAAACATAGATAGATAAACCTTATGCTTTACTTTTGTTTTACATTCTCATACTCTTTTCCCACCACTTCTCTCTCCCGAAAAACATACCAACTTTCATAGCTTTGGAAATTAGTTTAATCTCTGCTTTTACTTATAGTCCAAATTTTTTTGTGTCAATCCATTCATTCTTAAGAAGTGACCACCAATCTATTGCCAATCCTCTTAAGACATACTCATATGGCAACCAGCCATATCCTTTATCACCCCATCCTGTGCCCCAAGAGTTTCGTATAAGCAGTGCTCCAGTGGTCTCTACTTCGCAATTATCGTTCTTAATCTTGATTTTGTCGTCAAATCCTACTGCTACAATAGCGTGACCACCGAGGATTCTCTCATTAGGACATGGAAATGGAATTTTTCCATCATCCCCAACTTTCTTGATAGAATCAAAGACCGCAAATCCAAACATCGATGGCAGACCGGCAGCTAAGAGAGATTTAATTCGTTTCAAAAGCAAATCTTTAGGTGTAGATGGGGGGTCGAGACGAAAATATTGTATAGCTTGGTAATTTTGGGCATAAGCATAACAGAAGGAAGAGGGCTCTTTATCGAAGTCTTTTATGATATAAGCCCAATATTCTTCCGGGGGCATCCCAAAGAGCACCATCGCAGCCATTGTAGTGCGGAGAAAAGCTCCTCTATCTCCTATCCATTTAAGTAAGTTGCGAGTTACTTTATAAAGAAATAGCCTGGATGCATCACTATGTCTGCCAAAAGCTCTTCGCTCATAGTATTCTACCAGTCCGACACCGGCATTTGCTGTACACGAGCCGAGAGCACCTTGATGCTCAATAGGGGGGCACCATCCTCTTAAATCAATGGAAGTTGGTATACTTAACTTCTCAAGTTCTGCTACCCCTACTTTTGTAAGCATAGTCCTTACAGAATCTTTTTGATCCAGCCCTTTAAGTCTAGGTGAAACTCCTTCTTTATCTACCGTGTAGTCCCGAAACTCGGGATAGTCTGGAAGCCATCCCATTCCTAATTCGAAACCAATTCTTTTCTTTTCTTCAGCCATTTTAAACACCTCTTTTAAATATTATTATTCAGGTCAGAATGCTAAGCAAGATGTCATCTGTTCGTATTAAAGCCTATTAAAAAGCTAATTTACATCACTTCCTTTTTTGTTTATTTTCTACTGTCCCCTAAATTTATTTAGAGATCTTAAAAGTAATCATCCATAGATTAATCGCTTATAAGGAACCTCATTTAAATTATGTTATCCTATTCTATTTTCTATTAGCTCGCCCTTCTAGGTATACCATTAATTTGGCTATTTTATCTTGATAGATTATTTTAAATATAGTGAAATAATTTGTATTAAAAAAAGGCATTTAGTTCTGGAACAACTGCACAAATGTTCCCTGAATAGTTCAAGTCTCTTCTTTGCGCACAAATGATTACTACTTCACCAGCATTGGCAGAAGTTTGAACTTCTTTAAGATTAAAAATGCGTTCCCAACCAGAACAGGTTTGGGGAAGTAGTAGTATAGGTCCTATTAACCACCTAGACAAGCATGAGACAGCATATTAGTAATCTTTTCTTCTTTATCAGAATTAAGCTTAAAATAGGATGTCACAACTATTAGGATGATGGAATGATTTTTTATGGAACACCAACTAAAATATGGTTAATTTAAAAGTAGAAATATTGAAGGGGGGGGTTAATCTTATTATTATCTTTGATCATAAATTATAGGAATATCTTCTATAAAATGATGGTTTAAAATAATCTAATTTAATATTTAATTAGTTATAAAATTAAACTTTATATTTAGTGGAGTATCCTCCTTAATAAAATAATAAATAACTTTTTAAGTAAATTACGTAAGGTATTTCCCAATAATTGGGAATTGTCTCTTCGTATCTTTAAAGCATAAATATTAACTTAAACTATCTTTATTTATTATATACTACATTTTTATCAAAAATCCTTCTTTTTATGTAATAAATATAAAATAAAAAGCCCTTCAGCTAAATACCAAAGTGCCGATGATTAAATGGCTCCCCAGACAGAACGATTTTCGCAACTTTTTTCTGAGTGATGAAACTGAAAAAGTTTATCGGAAGTTAGAAGAAGTTATTAGTATTTACTAAGAATTAAAATATAGAGTTACTCTTTAAGTATATTTTTTTAATTAACTTGTATTTGTAGATGGAATAATTAATACCTTATAATCCTTAAGAGATAAGGCATAACCTAAATTGACCGCTGTCGTAGTTTTCCCGGTTCCACCCTTAAAATTTAATATTGCTATTTTTCTCATAAATATTCCTTTATAATGCCCTTTTTTATTATCGCTTTTAAAAGATTCTTCAAGTCATTTTTCGATAAAAATATTTATCATATATCTCTGAAACTTTTAATGCCTCTGATAATCGGCCTAACTTTTTCAAAATAACCATTAATCGCTTGAAATTTGCAGGTGCATCTGTGCCATTAGTGGAAATATTTGTCCAATATAATTCAGCAGCTTCTTCTAACTTGCCAGCTTTTTCCTTTTTTTCTGCTTCTGCATAGACATGATAATAAACTATTACGTCTTCTCGAGTTAATTTTTGTGCTTCTTCAAACTTACCGGACTCAATTAATTTTTCAGCTTTTATTAAGTTCTCATGAAATTCCCTTCTATTTGCTATTCTTTTATTCTTTATATTTTCAACGATTTCTTCAACTGAACTAGTTTTTAGATCGAATATTTTTGTTTCTTCTTTTTCTTCTTTGTTTGAGATAAATTCAAAAGGCTGGTCTTTATTCTCCCGTTTTTTAATGTAAGGATTGTCCTCAGAATATCTTTGTTTAAAAAGAGGCTCATTACAATTTTTACAAAATTTACTTCCTTCTTCATTTTCAAAATCACATAAAGGACATTTTGTTTTCATAATTTAAGCCTCCAATTAATTATGGACATAATATAAAGTGATAAAATTAATCGTCTTCTGCCTATTTAACTCTTCTTTCTTATTGGTCTTGATACTTTTTAAATGGGATTTTTGGAAGATTTATGGATTTTACCTTGATAGTATTTGTAAGTTTAAATTGTGATTTAACAAATACTTTTCTTTGAGCTTATTAAATACAATAATTGCAATGTATTTTCAATATTTATATTTCAAAAACAATAGTCAAATTTTAAATAGAATAAAAGTTTTTATATTTTAGTTTTTTATTATTGATAAATTATACTTTCGAAAATTTTATATATTCATTATACTACATAATTTTTAAAAATCTTTCTTCTTTAAAGAAAAAGCCCTTCAGCTAAAAGCCAAAGGGCTAGTTATTATCTGGCTCCCCAGACAGAACGATTATAGAACTTTTTGTATGAGTGATGAAACTGAAAAGGTGTATAAGAGTTTAAAGGAATTTGTAAATATCTAAAACCATAGCAAAATTCATTTCATTCAAATGCTTTTAGCCAAATATTATAATCTCCCCATCTTTAATATAAAGTAATTGAACAGATTTTCTTATATAATAAGAGATATACTAAGAACAGGAAGCAAAATAAGACCGGGACAATTTGTATTGCCTGTCCCGGCCTTTTATAATACATAGACTCATGGGTCAATTTAATTTATGGACCAGGAGTAAAGTAGTTATTAGGATAATCTGCATGGCAATCTACGCTAACTAGAGAATAATCATGTTTACGAATATGCTGATCAGCTGAAGGAATGCTTCCTTCCTTATAGTTATCGATAAATGTATTAAAGTTAGCAGTATCATCCCCATCTGCACCACCAATGGTAGGTGGTGAGCTAATATCAATATAAATACCGCCACCATGATCAGCAGTATTTTCCGAGATAGTGTTATCTCCTTGGCAATAGTAGTTGCAAGTTTGGAAACCTTTTTTTGATGGCCTATAAAGTGGGGATCTCTTATTTCAAGCACCTCTGTAATAATCTGAGCAATGCCTTCCATGATGTTGTTGAGTTTTTTATAACTCTGGTTGAGTTCTTTTTGTATCTCATTATATCTTACTTTTACATTCTCTAATTCGTTAACTTTTTGCTACATTGTATGTAATTCATCAACAAGTTGACTTTGGGTCTTCTTGGGGACATTCATTTTTCTATTTACTCCTAAAATTTTAAAATTGATAAAGTTTTATAAATTAGATGAATTGTACTATTTTTCTATTTCCATCCCTCCCCTTTTCCTGTTTTTTCTAACCGAATGCTTCTTAAGAAAACAAAAAAAGCTGGTAATCTGGCAATCCTGGCATTTATTTGCTTTAGACCCATGATTTTGCGTCCTACCCTTTCGGATAGTTTGCCTTTATCAACTTTTGATAATATGTTATTCTATTTTTAATTATTATTATACTACATTTATTTTTAAAAATCTTTCTTTTTTTAATCTTTTAATTTACCTAACGCAAGATTTTTATTTATTTATTTCTCGTTATAATTTTTTTGCGTATAAACTATAATAGTTTGAAAATTTTTAAGCATAATTTATCTTTTAACTATGGCAAATTCTATCTTTGAGAGATAAAAAATTTACTATTATATTTTTATCTACTTAAGTTATAAAAATTAAAAGCATTTTTGTATAAAATGGCATGAGCTATTTTAAGAGCTCTCTTTATGTCCATATTTTTCTTCCTTACTCTCTCTGTCAAAACTGATGCAATAATCTCTCGCACCAAGCAAGAACTTGCATACGCTTCTTCTACTCGAGATGCGTCCCCCCCCATAAGTTTATTATATGGAATTAAATCTAAAAAAATCATTTAGGGCTCGCCTAGCAATATTTGTTGAAATAATCGGAACCCAGTAAAAATCTAATACAACATTGGGAAACATTTTTGCAAGGGAAAATACCTGGGGGGTATACGGAAAAGAAAAGTGGAATAAGACAAATTTGGTATCTGGATATTCTATAAAAAGATTATTTAATTTTTCTGGATTACCATTACTTAAAGTACTCTCATTCTTAGCAAAAATTCCAGTGTGTATTTGAATTGGTATATTTTTCTTTGTAGCCCTTTGAACTATATAATGCAACATATAATCTTGTAGTTTTTTTTGCTCATTAGCTGTTGTTTTTTCTGGATCTTTGGCATAAATCAATTTGGCTTCATTTCTTGGTACTTTTTCGAAATAAAGAGAACGTACATAAGCAGTTGCAATTTTTATTGCCGGGCAACCATTTTTATTATATTTTTGAATTGCAATATCAACTATGGATTGATAAGAATCAAAACCATTTAAACTAATATTCCATGCATGAGCAATCTTTTCTATTGTAGTATGTTCATATAATACATCTGCATTGGGTGGTGCATATTTACGACCCAATATCATAGGGTCAACTCTTAAAACTGGAATAAAAAACTTAGGATTATAATTAAATCTTTCAATAGTCCAAAAAGGATCTAGAAAAGATACTTTAATCTTTGAACGCTTTTTTAAAACATAGCTATACCAATTCTTATTTTTATATGCTTTCTTTACTTTTTCTGAAAGTTCTATCCAATTATTCTCTGTAATCAAATCTCCTTCCAATCCATATAAATCTTGTAAAGAACGAATAATATTTCTAGTAAAAGTAGTTAAGCTTACTTCCTTTTGGAACTTTTTAAATACTTTCCATATTTCTTTCGGATCTTGCCTCTGCCAAATTTCTGGGGGAAATCCAGCTGAATTATAATCACGTCGGGCATAAGACTTTTCAAATACTTTAAATAAGCTCACTGGTTCCTTGTTAATTTCTTCTTGACTCCTTATATGCTCATGAGTATCGATAATTTCTATTCCATTAATCTGTTCTAGAATTTTGTTGTATAAATTATTCCCCAATAATATTACCTCCTATTTTTTATTAATTAAATAGAAAACTGTTTCTAACGAAAAATAACAATACTTTGCAAACAATATTAACTTATGTTAATGGGCATATTTAAAATATTCCCTATATATATTTTATTAATTTATTTCACCTTAAAAAACCACCTTCTTTGAAGGTGGTAATGGTCAAATGGTTTTACCATAAAAACCGATATATATGTTAAGATAAGATATGACTAAATGGAAAAAATTATCTCATACAATCTATCAATGTAAATATCATATAGTCTGGTGTCCAAAGTACAGATACAGGATACTAAAAGGTGCAGTGGCTGAATTTGTAGAGCAAACCCTAAGGATGCTATGTGAATGGAGAAGTATAGAGATACTGGAAATGAATGTAAAAGAAGACCATATACATATGATACTTTCTATACCTCCCAGATTATCAATATTCGAAGTAATGGGAATGCTAAAAGGTAAGACAGCGATAAAACTTTTCAAAAGCTTTCCTACTCTCAAGAAGAAGCCCTATTGGGGGAACCATTTTTGGAGCCGGGGGTATTGTGTAAGTTCTATAGGTCTGGATGAGACTAAAATTAGAAAATATGTAAAATATCAAGAAGAAATAGAAAGACAAGAAGAGGGAGACCAACAAGAATTTGGCCTCTTTTAGAGGCCTCTTAAAGCCACCTGCTAGCGGGTGGGTTGTTTACTAATTTAATTAATTACGGGGATTTCATTACTCATTTTAGCTTCTGTAAGAATTTTTACACCATTATCAGTAATAAGTACTAAGTCTTCTAAATGGATACAAAATCCATCAGCAATTACTAGCGGCTCAATATTTATAACCATATTTTTCTGTAATTTTTTCTCATTTAAAGGGCTAAGTATGGGGTCTTCATGCAATCCTAGGCCTAGGCCATGTCCAATATGAGGCATAATAAAAGGCAATTCATTTTCTTCGTACAGTTCTTTACATTTATTAAAAAGCTCGCAACAGCGAATTCCGGGTTTCATAGCATTAATAATCTTTTTTTGAATTGTTGCTAATTTTTTATAAACCTCAACCTGAATTTGAGAAGGTTTTTCTACCACAACTGAACGTGCAAGATCAGAATAATACCCTGAAAATAATCCTCCGTAATCTGCTTTAACTATATCACCAGGCGAAAGGGTAATGTCAGCAGGCATTGGATGAACAAGCATACTTCTTTTACCAGTTCCTAAAACCAAAAAAGCCATTTCATCAGCTCCCTGGTTCATCAGGTTATTCTTTATTTGTTTAGCAATATCTAACTCAGTGTCACCAGATTTTGCGGTAAGAAAGGCGGCCTCAAGAGCCTTTCGGGTTGCTTTGGATGCTTTAGTCAGGATTTCTACTTCGTCAGGATCTTTAATCATACGAACATCCTCAAAAATTCTTTGACATTCTACAAATGTAGCATCGGGTACAGCATTTATTAGTTCAGTATAATAATAAACATTCCAATAATGTTTTTCGATGCCGATATGGCCTTTTTCTAATCCCATCTCTATAAGAGCATCAACTAAAAACTGTACCGGAGATTCTTTAAACTCTACATAAGGTCTAATGTCTTTTATCCAAGTTTGCTCTTTTATACCACTTTCCTCAATACCACAAACAATAAATATTGGTTCTCTATTAGGTAAAAAAAAAGCTATTTCTAATCTATCTCGGATTAACTTTTGAGTCATGATATACGCACCTGTTGAATAAAGCACATTTTCCGGAGATATTACAACTAATGCATCCATTCTATTTTTTATCATCAACTCATTAAATTTTTTACTTCTTTTTTCCATAAACTCATTTTTCATTTAGATTTCTCCTTTCATTTTTAAATTAAAAATTATTTTCTTTTACATTTTATAAATTTATTTAAACCAATAATTGTTTATATATATAGCCTTTCCTTTAAAATAGATAAAAATACTACCTATAAAGAAAAACAGCACAAATATAATTATTTATTTATCTAGGACCATCTACTATAAGCGACAAAGCGATACTTAGGAATACAAATAGAAAACAAAAATCTATAACAATTCTAACTATCTTGGTTATCTCTTTGGGTCAGGACACCAATTATGTCGTTGCAATCAAGCGATCGGACATATGTCATCAACTAATTGGGATATATATTTATGGAAATTTTACTTTTGCTAAGATCTATCACGACAAAAAAATGTATTAAATTTTCTCAATACCAAAGAATTATCGGGCTTTATAAGTTCAGCATAACCTATAATCCCAGACAAGATCATAAGTAGAATAGTTGCTATATTATTATGATATAAAAATCTATACTTTTTGAATTAATTATAATGTTTTATTTAATTTTAAAAAAACGAATCAAGGTTACAAATAAAAATGAACCCTTGTATATTAATATTTTCCGTGGTAAAGAACAAAAAGTATAAAAATTACTTGAAAATAATATATTTTATATTTTCTCTAAAGATAATCAATTAATTATAGGAATTTTATCACTCATACTAGATTCTGTAAGTACTTTTGCACCATTTGCAGTAACTTGAACTAAGTCTTCAATATGATAACCACTTCCATTATGGATTACAAAGGGTTCGATGTTTAAAATCATATTTTCTTGTAATGTCCCTTTATTTAAAGGATTAATTTCTGGCTCTTCATGTAAGCCTACCCCTAATCCATGTCCAATATGAGGCATATCAAAAATTAAATCTTCTTTTTCATACAATCTTTTACACTTGTTGAAAACATCACAACATCTAGTCCCAACTTTTATGCTTTCAATAACATTTTTTTGAATTATTGCTAATTTTTTATAAGTATCGGATTGAACCGAAGAGGCTCTACTCACTGCAGCACTTCTGGCAAGATCTGATAAATAGCCAGAAAATAACCCACCATAATCAGCCGTGACTATATCTCCGGGTTTCAATGGAATAGAAGAAGGGGTTGGATTAATAATCATACTTTTCTCACCAGTTCCTAAAGTCGCAAAAGAGACTTCATCAGCTCCTTGTCCCATCAAATTTATCTTTATCTGATTTGCAACATCTGTCTCAGTATCCCCCGGTCTCGCTATAAGAAATGCTGCTTCAACAGCCTTGCGAGTTGCTTTTGCTGCTTTTGCAAGAATCTGTATTTCACCAGAGTCCTTGATCATTCTTGCTTCCTTAAATACTTCTCGGCAATCAACAAATTCAGCATTTGGTAAATTCTTTATCAATCTATCATAATAATATGCGCTTAAGCAGTGTGTCTCAAGTCCAATTTTTCCTTTCTCTAATCCTATCTCTAATAATGCATTAACCAAAAATTGTATTGGTGATTCCTTAAATTCGATATATGATCTGATATCTTCTATCCAAGTTTCTGCTCTTACCAATCTTTCCTCAATGCCACAAACAATAAATATTGGTTCTCTATTAGGTGAAAAAAGAGCTATTTCTAATCTATCTCGGATTAACTTTTGAGTCATGATATACGCACCTGTTGAATAAAGCACATTTTCCGGAGATATTACAACTAATGCATCCATTCTATTTTTTATCATCAACTCATTAAATTTTTTACTTCTTTTTTCCATAAACTCATTTTTCATTTAGATTTCTCCTTTCATTTTTAACATAATAATTAAATCTTCATTACATTTTATTTTCTATATGTACTTAAACAATTACTTATTTTACTTAAAGAAAATTGATGGTAAATAAGTTACAAGTGAAGGAATATATGTAACTATTAAGAGAACTGCGACCATAACTATAACAAATGGCCAAATTATAACTTTAGAGATAGAAATTTTTGCAATAGAACTTGCAACATATAATTGGAGTCCAACAGGTGGTGTTATAGTTCCTATCATTATAGTAATCATTATTACTAAGGCAAAATGAATAGGATCGAGACCTAACTGATTGCCAAGAGGAAAAAGAACTGGAACAAATATAATAAGCGCAGCCATACCTTCAACAAAAAGACCAACAATTAAAAGTATACAAATTATTAAAAAATATGAAATATAAATATTTGTAGTAACTCCAAGAATAAAATTAGAAACAGCAGAAGCAAAGTTCTCTCGAGCAAGGACCCAGCCAAAAATTGATGCACATGAAATAATTACTACTGGTACAGCTGTATTTATAGCTGAATTAATTAGTATTTTGGGAAGTTGCTTAAGAGTTATTTCTTTGTATATAAACATGCTTATAATTAATGCATAAACAGCAGCTATTACCCCTGCTTCTGTAGCAGTCATTACACCCGTAATAATACCTCCAAGTATAATTACTGGCGCTAAAAGAGCTAAAAAAGCTCTCCTAAAAGCTGATATTATTTCAAATATTGTAGATTTCTTTCCTCGAGGCCAATTATGTTTACGCGCATAAAATGTTACAAGAATCATCAAACCAATACCTATGGCAAGCCCAGGTATAAATCCACCCACAAACATCTTTCCAATCGATAATCCAGTAATCGCTCCATAAACAACCATGACAAGACTAGGTGGTATAATCGGTCCTATACATGCAGCAGAAGCATTAAGCCCTACTGTAAATTCTGGAGGATAGCCATCCTTTTCCATTGCAGGAATCATAACTGAACCAATAGCAACAGCATCAGCTGTTGCTGAACCAGAAAAACCTGCCATAATAATGTTAGAAACTACACTTACATGAGCTAAACTTCCAGGCATATGTCCTATTAAAGCTTTTGAAAATCCTACAATTCTATTAGTAATTCCTCCAACATTCATTAACTCACCTGCAAGAATAAAAAAAGGAATTGCGAGTAAAGGAAACGAATTCAAAGACATAAACATCCTTTGAGGTATTAATAGTGGTGACACATCTCCTAATCCAACAACTGCCAAAGTTCCAGAAATCGCCATAGCAAAAGCAACTGGCATGCCGGAAAAAAGTAGAATAACAAAAACAAAAAACATGAAAAAAATCAAATTAATTTCATTCCTTTCCTTATTTTATTTAATATTGGCAGAATAATACGAATTAGATTCAAAACCATAAAAATACTACCAATTGGAACTGAGGCATACACCCATCCTAATTTTATGTACTTAATGCTATAAGCTGGCGTATTCCAATAAATCCCAATATATTTCAAGCCATATAAAAAAACAAAAAATAGAAAAATCATTATTATAGAAAGAAGAATGACTTCTAAGTAGATACTATATGGTTCATTAATTTTTCTCACTAAAAAATCAACCTTTAAATGTCTTTTCTTTATAAAAGCTATTGAAGATCCAAGGTATACAATCCAAATAAAAAGGTATCTTCCAATTTCTTCAGACCACATAATAGGAAAGTTAAATATATAACGCGAAATAACTTCAGCAAAAAGTAAAATTACCATAATTGCAAAAAATACCACAATAATTGATTCTATTATAAGGTCATACACTTTAAATAATTTGTTCAAACAAAATACTCCTGTATATCTATTTATAAAACATCTTGCATTTTTAACATAAACTTTTATAACTTTATTTATTTTTTTGGATCTACCATATTTGGTTCTTTTTTATTTATTTAATCTAAATATAAGAAATTACTTAATTATCTTTAACGATAATTTTTCTTTCCTTTCTTACAATTTCTTTCTTTAAAAATAAAATTTTTCTATATATCTGAATAATTTTTCTACTTACTATTTTTTTAAATTTAATTTCAAGATATTTTAGACACATTTTTAATATTGGGCTACTAAGATAAGAATCTTAGTAGCCCAATACTCTATATCTATAATGTAATAAGATTTTGATTTTATTTAGTTAATTCACGGATTATCCCGACTAAGTGTGTAGCATTGTTATTTTTTGCCCATGTATCTACCATTGGAACAACAGCCTCTTTAAATTTTTTCCATTCTTCTTGAGGAAGTTCAATAAACTTCATTCCATAATTTTTTAACCATTCAACTGCATCTCCTTGTTCTTTAATAGCAAGTTGATTTGCATGGTTAACTGCTTCTTTACCAGCATAAATAACAACATCTTGCATATCTTTAGGTAGATTCTCGAATAATTTCTCATTTACAATAAGATTCATTGCACCCCACATATGATGTGTTAAAAGACAATATTCCGTTACTTCATGAAACTTCATATCAATGGTCATAGCAATTGGACTTTCCATACCATCAACTAAACCTGTTTGAAGTGCCGTGTATGCTTCTCCCCACGTAATAGGTGTAGGTCTGCATCCCAATGATCTAAACATTTCAATCCAAATATCATTTTCTGGAGAACGCATTTTTAATCCCTTTATTTCTTCTAATGTTTTTACTTCTTTTTCAACTAATAGCATATTTCTAGAACCGAAAATAAACCAACCAAGAATTCTGCCGTCTTTCTCAATTAAATTTTTTTCAAGTTCTTTCCCAACTTCTGAATCTGAAAATACCTTGGTTACTTGCTCAAAGCTATTATACATAAAAGGTAATGCATCAAGTCCAAAGCCATCAGCTATAGTAGCAAAGAATGATGAAGTTACAACAGTTAATTGGAGAGTTCCCATTAAGATTCCTTCAATAGCTTCTTTTTCTTGACCGAGTTGGCCTCCAGGAAAGATATCAATTTGTAAACGTCCGTTACTCTTTTCTTCAGCTAATTCTTTAAACTTATTACAAAGATTATCTACCTGACCTCCTACATTATGATGGTGTCCCAATTTAAGGATAATTTTTTCCTCTGCATTTACACTTACAAATAAAATACTAATAGACATAATTAAAATTAAACTAATATATAACCATTTCTTTGTGTACAAACTTTTAATTTTCATTTTATTTCCTCCTTTAATTATCATATATCTTAATCGATTACACTATTTATAAATTATTTTATTATAAAAAACACCTCCTTATATGAAAGCCAATGCAAATTTTACTTTTTTCCTGAGGCTGTATTAGTTTTCATTTTTTATTTTCCCTATATTTTAGACTTTTTACTATACCCATATTTATACATTTATATCTATCCCGTTTTCATGAGGAAAGTTTATCGTATACATCATAAAATTTGATAGTAATCACTCAAATTTTTTTAAGAAAACTTCCGATAAACTGAAATGTTAGCATATAAGTATTGTTAAAACTTTATATTTTGCTTTCCTTTCTATAAATATCGGCAGCTGCAATTATTCCTCTTTCATTAATTTTATACCCTAAATATGTTAATATATCTTCTAAAGCAGAAAGAAAGAGCATTACATTTTCTTTTTTACTAGTATAACCCATCAAGCCAATCCTCCAAACCTTTCCTTTGAATTTTCCTAAACCACCTCCAATTTCAATTCCATATTCATTTAACAAAGCTCTTCTAACGGTTAAATCATTAATTTCTTTTGGAATGTAAACTGCATTAAGTTCGGGTAAACGATAATCTGCTGAAACAACCATTTTTAAACCCATGGCCTCAAGACCAGCAACAAGAGCGTTAGAATGAAATCTATGGCGGGCAAAACAATTTTCTAATCCCTCCTGTAGAACTAAACGTAGTGCTTCTCTCAAAGCATAAACCATACTAATGGGGGCAGTATGATGATAGAATCGCTCTTTACCCCAATAATCTCTCAATAACTTTACATCTAAATACCAACTTTGAATTTTGTATTTACGATCATTAATAATAGAAAAGGCTTTTTCATTAAAGGAAACTGGTGAAAGACCTGGGGGACAACTCAAACATTTCTGAGTTCCACTATAGGTAGCATCAATCTGCCATTCATCTACTTTTACCGGGATGCCTGCAAGAGAAGTTACAGTATCAACAACAAAAAGAGCATCTGCTTCTTTAGTTAAAAAGCTAATCTCCTCTAATGGCTGACACACGCCAGTTGAAGTTTCAGCGTGAACAATAGCTATTAGTTTTACCTTCTTAGTTCTTTTTAATATTTCTTTTACTTGTTCCGGTTTAACAATAGTCCCCCACTCTGACTCAATAATCAGAGGTTCTGCTTGGCATCTTTTTACAATCTCAACCATACGTTCACCAAAAAGACCATTTACACAGACTATTGCTTTATCTCCTGGTTCCAATAGATTTACTAAGCAAGCCTCCATTCCAGCACTACCAGTTCCTGAAAGAGCGATAGTAAATTCATTTTCAGTCTGGAAAACCTCCTTTAACATAACCTTAGTTTCATTCATAATAGTTAAAAAATCAGGATCTAAATGACCCACCAATGGAGTTGCCATCGCTTTTAGAACACGAGGATGGACATCACTGGGTCCAGGGCCCATTAAGACCCGTTTGCCTGGATCAAGATCTTTATAATACATTTTATACTCCTCCTTTAATCAAAATAACCAAAAATATTAATGCAATTCATTCTTTTTAAAACCTAGTCTAGATGATATTTTATCACTAGTTGCTATAATAGCTTTTATCATTGATTTTTGCCTATCAAGGCTAAATCTATAAGATGGACCACTGATACTAATGGCAGAGATCACTTTTCCATTATGGTCCGTGATAGGAGCAGCTAAACATCTAATTTTATTTTCATATTCTTCATTATCTACGGCATAACCCAACTTTCTAACTTTTCCTAATTCTTTTTCCAACTCTTTTTTATTCACAATGGTATTTTTTGTCAAACGCGGAAGACTTTTATTCCCAATAACTTTTTCTCTTTCATTTATTGATAAACTAGCAAGTAAAACTTTACCTAGTGCAGTACAATGTACATAAGCACGAGTCCCAACATGGGTAATATATCTAATTACTCTAGGAGCTTCTTTTTTCGCCATAAACATTACTTCGCCTTCAAACAAAACTCCAAGATATACATTTTCGTTAAATTTTTCTGATAATTTTTCAAGATAAAGCGAAGATTCTTTTATAAGATCAATTTGGTTTAATTTTGCTGTACCTAATTCAATTGCTTTCAACCCCAACTGATATTTATCTGTACCAATTTCTTTTTCAACAAATCCAATATAATTTAATGTATCTAAAATTCTATGTATAGTGCTAGGATATAAATTTAACTCCACAGCTAATTCATTAAGACTGATTGATTTTTTTTTATTGATGAAAATATCAATAATTGAAAAAGTGTTTAAAAGTACTTTTATTGGGTATTTTGGTTTTCTTTTTTCTGTCATAATATTCCTTATAACAATTAGGAAATTTTACCAGTAGATTTATTAGTATTATACTTGATTATTATAGAATATAATTCTTTTTAGAATTCAATTCTATTATAAATTCTTTTTCCACTAATGTCAACAAATCGAATTACCAAAAATAAAAAAGCCCTTCAACAAATGCCAAAGGGCTGGAAATGTCTTGGCTCCCCGGGTGGATATCTGAAAACGTGCTTTTATGGGATAAGATAGGTCTTGAGCTCAAAAGAATCAGAGCTGGGCATATAGGGATTTACTTGACTCCTTAAATAATTAACTTTAAGGAAATTAATCTTTTTTACTTATACTATACTCACATATAGAAAAACTTATCTAGAATAAAACTTCAAGGTTAGACGCTGTTTCAGCCCGCATTTTATGATTTCTTCTAATCACTGAGTATAACTATGAAATTATAAGAAAATATAGGATAGAGAGAAAGATATCCAAATATCCTATTCGGTACTTAAACAAATTACTATCTGTCCTGATCAGAGAATCCCTTTAGCCTGTCCACGACCCCACCAGAGTAGACCGGATAGTACTAAAAGAAGACAAGTTGGTAATGCAGTAAACCAGATTGCTCCACTATATTCTTGCATAATCCAACTATACAGGTTCCCTAGACCGGCAAATAAAGCAGCCAATGCCATCGATGTTACAAAGATACCCTGTTTTTCAGGTTTACTAGAAACCATTAAGGCACCAATTCCCAGTCCGATGATCAGACCTCCCGACCATCGTAACCAGCCGAATTCAACAGGATTCCCCCCTGATAATTTTACCAATATGCCAGGAACAAACAAGAAACCGAACCCATAGACAAACGCTGAAACCGCGAGAATTATCAAGGTGACTTTCAATACTTTAACATCATCATTCTGAGCCATGATATATTACCTCCTTTTTTCTTACTAGTATAAACGGGCCAAAATAGCGTCTAACTCTTTATGTCCGAACTTACTATTTATTTTAAAATTCTCTAATAATGTCTTTTATCTTTCTTCTAATTATTCATAACCTAAATTTCTCAAATCTTTCTATATTTATAGGACTTTCAGTGTCAGGCTTCACAACTTCACATTTTTATAAACTTCTATAATCGTTTTTATCATGAAGTCATTCTTTTTTATATTTTGTGAAGTTGTGAAGACCCCCTTTTCTACTTCCCAACGATTCGTGCTATTCTTTGCATATATAGATATATATGTCTTCGCATAAGTGATGTCCATAAAAATAAGTGTCTGCTTGGGTTCAAGTTACAAATGCAACACTTAACTTTGGTATAATATGCC
>JAHLWJ010000582.1 GCA_019057975.1 Promethearchaeota archaeon
CTCTGTATACTTATTAACAAATTTGGAATTACGATAAGCATTGAAATAAGTAGAACATTCAGCAAGATTTTTATTTTTTTTGATTTCTTTTTTGATTTCTGCATTGATTTACACTCTCATTAATTTTCTTAAAGATTTCTTATCACTCTTACAAATAATTCCTTGAAGTTTGAATTTTTCCTCATTTTTTTTATTAAATTTTTTTTTCATATGAATCTCACCAAAATTTATGGCTAAAAGTCACTAACTAATTAACTAAGTTTTTTCTAATAAAAAGTCATTTAGACTGAAATTTTACAATTAAAAAATAGAGGCATAATCTCCACTCACATGGATTCCATAAGAATATCCACTTGTGTCTTCATAATAAATTGAAGATTTATTGGGTGTTATTGTATTAAACAGATCAGTAGAATTCTGTTCATTACCGTTCTTTGTGATAAAAAGTAGAGTAAGTAGAACAATTAGTATAAGAATTATTTTTTTTTTGATTTTTGCATTGGTTTAACACCATTATCTTATAGAAATCTTTTTAATATTAAGCTATATTATTATGGTTTATAATAGTTTCCAGACATTAGGACAAAATAGTCCAAAAGGAAAAAAGTTATGTTCAATTGGAGTTGATTTTTAATTTCTTTATATACTAAATCCATTCAAAAACTCGCAGAAGAATATGGATATCTACCTTATATGATTGAAAGATATTTTCAATTCTTAGGAGAAGATCAAACAAAACAATTATTAGAGGCAAATGAAAAGCCATTAACGCCTTCAATAAGAGTAAACACGCTTAAAATAGACAAAGATACCCTAAAAGAAAGACTAGAAAGCAAAGGATTTAGGTTGGAATCGATTGATTGGGTACATAATGGATTCAAAGTTAGAAAATCTCCCTTAAATTTAGGATCAACTCACGAATACCTTCAAGGATTTTATTATATACAAAGTATTGCTCCAATGTTGCCTGCAATCATTCTCAAACCAGATCCAGGGGATGTTGTAATTGATATGTGCGCAGCCCCAGGGGGGAAAGCAACTCACTTAGCACAGATAATGAAGAATGAGGGGAATTTAATATTAATAGAAAGAAATAGAAATAGGATACCTGCTTTAGAGATTAATCTTCGAAGATTGGGGGTTTCCAATTCGATTGTTATAAATGAGGATGCTGTGAATCTGTCAAAAATGAATTTGAAGGCAGATAAGATTTTATTAGACGCACCATGCACGGGAGAGGGCCTAATCAGGCAAGATTCTAGTAGAAAAAGGAGTAAAACCATGAAAGATATCAATAAATTAAGTAGTATTCAAAGAAAATTACTGAAAACTGGTTTAAATTCTTTAAATCCAAGAGGACAACTATTATATAGTACCTGTTCGATCGCACCAGAAGAAAACGAATTGGTTTTAGATGATGTACTAAAAGGTAGTTCAGACTTCGCTATTATTAAGATACCACGTAATTACGGCGTAAATGGAATAATAGAAGTTTACAATAAAACGCTTAGAGAGGATATACAAAATTCTCAGAGATTGTATCCTCACTTACATAATACAATCGGTTTTTTTATTAGTTTAATTGAAAAAGTCGAGTAAAATTCATGAATCGATTGAATCCGAGATTTCTTATTGTCTTTTTCTTAAGTAATAACCCTTATCTACAAGATTTTGAGCTATTTTTTGATTTAATTTGAAATTTTGAAACGCACTAGAATCAATCGTGGCCCTTGCTATAGCTATAATCTCTTTATTCTGATTAAAAACTGCGAGAAAGTTATTTTTTTTAAACTTTGGGGGTATTATAGTTATTACTTTCTTTAGAATATCGTTTCCATAGAGAATTGATTTTTCTCCTTCTTCATTAATAGTAATTTTATTACTATTTGGAAGTATCTGCTGATTATGCAAAAATTCAGCTCCTTCTAAGCTTAAGTGAAAAATTCCTTTCTTAATGAAACCAAAATAAATACCCGCTGTAATTATATTCTCGTTTTGTAATCTTTCTTCTAAAATATTACTATTTTCGCGTGGAACTAAATAGATTAAAGGGAATATGCTTTTTGCTTGTTCATCGTTAATAAAAATATAGAACCTATAATCATTTTTTTTAAAATATGATAATATTTCGGAAGATAATTTTAGAAGAGAATTATTAATAATTGATTTTTCAATTTTATTGACAAGCCTAAAAGTTTTTAAATCTCTCATTACTCATTAAAGATTTATTTTCTTATCTTGGAATAGTTCTATTAAGATTTTTTTTAATTGCTTTTTAGATTCTGGAATGTCTTTTGTAATAATGTCCCATATAATTTCCAAATCAATTTTGAAATAACCATGAGCAGCGATATTCCTTAATCCAATCATTTCAGGCCAAGGAAGATCTGAAAATCTACTTTTAACTTCCTCTGGAATATTTTTTGATGCTTCTCCTATAAGTTCTAAATTTCTTAAAACCGCATCAATTACCATTTGATTCTCGCAAAATTTTTTATAATCTAAACCCTCAATATACTTCTCAATCAATGAAATGAATTCATTAATATCTTCAAGAAATAATTTAACGGTTCGTTTTTTCATACATAAATCACTTCATGCAGAATAATATCTTTCATTTGAGGTCTAAGAGCATTCTTTGTTGCTAAATCAACTTTTTTATTTAATATTTTTTCAAGAAATTCTTTAAGTATGAAATATTTCCAACCAACTGGACCGTTGAATTTAACATAGATATCTATATCGCTTTCAGGCGTTTCTTCACCTCTAGAATATGAACCGAAAACACCAATTTTCTCAACATAGAATTGATTTTTTAAATAATCTTTTTGTTCTCTTAAAATAGATTCAATTTTCTTTAGTTCAATCATAATATTTTAGAATCAATTATTCCTGGATAAATATTTTTTTTAAATAATATTAAATGTTAGAGGTTACAAATTTTTAAAATCTCTCATTCTCTCGAATAAAACACAAAGAAAAATAAGTTTTTATTATTATTAATCAATTAAGGTATTAAATAATAGTGATATTGAAAAATGG
>JAHLWJ010000124.1 GCA_019057975.1 Promethearchaeota archaeon
ATTTTAAGCTTGACTTGCACTCAAGAGGTCACGGGTTCAATTCCCGTCAGGTCCACTAATTTTAATACTAATAATTTTATTGAAAAATAAGAGTTGTTATATTTAATTATTTTAAAAATGAGAAATTTTATAATTTTTTATTAAATATTCAATATTAATATGAAATTTTATAATTCACTTTTTTTAATGGTATTATTTCTATTTCAAACTAGAGATGATATGGAAGTGTTTAATTTTATTATAGTCTTCTTTGGAATTATTTTATTAATTATAATCTTGGCTTATATCCTCCTAACTTCAAAACAAGAAAAATGAAATCTTATGTTATCTTTTGCTAGAAGTTACAATCTTTATAACATTTTTATCTTGTAATTCATAATTTTCTCCTAATCTCTTTTTGGTTTTAGCATCAATCCCAAACATAAAGTTTTCTGCTATTTCACTATGGATTTTATCTCGTACAAAATCTCTTAGTCGCGTACCTTTTTTAACAAGAAATGCATCTGGTAAAATATTTCCCTTATTATCTGAAAAAGTATTAATATCTGAAACAGGATAAACACAAATTTGATTAGCTATGTCATACGAAGCATAATCTAAAATATTTTGAATGCCAGTACCCTTAAATGGTTTTAAAATTTTCTGCTTTATTTTATTTAGCGATTCTAATTCTTGTGAGGTTAATTTTTGTTTTTGAATTATTTTAAAATCAGTTGAACCAGGAATATAGGTGATTATCTTGTTTTCATGAAATTTTCTTAAAAAATGTTCCGCTAATGCACTACAAGGGATAATAGGTCCATCGTATTTATTTTTTAAATCTATTAGATTTTTCTCACTTATTTTTTTATCAATTTTATTTGCCACGATCATTATAGGTTTAGATATTTTTCTTAAGGTTTCTGAGAATTTAAGGATATCAAGATTAGTCCATGTTGATGGATTTTTAGTATCTAGATTTGAGTCTTTTAATGATTGAATTATTTGCGTTTTGTTTATTTTCATTCCTGACAGCCTTTCATACAAAGCCTCTACAACTTTTCTTTTTTCAGTCGCTATACCTTTTGTAAATTTGCTCCAATCTTCTCTCTCAATAATATCTTTAAACCACAAATTTATTTCATTTTCTAAGAACAAAATGTCATCAAAAGGGTCATTCTTACCCATCGAAACAATATTTCCAGATTTGTCTAGAGATCCCGAAATATCAACAATGTGTAAGAGCACATCTGCTTTAATTAAGTCGTTTAAGAACTTATTTCCTAAACCTTTACCTTTATGGGCATCAGGGACTAGACCTGCAACATCTAACATATTAATTGGTATAAATCGAAAACCTTCTAAGCAAATAGAGTTTTTTGGATTGTCATCAACATTCAATTCTTTGCAAATACAATCTGTTTTTACATAAGCAACACCCTTATTAGGTTCAATTGTAGTAAAAGGTAATTCGCTAACCTTGGCATTTGTCAAACAAGCAGCATTTAAAAATGTAGTTTTTCCACTGCTAGGTTTCCCAATAATTCCTATAGTGAATGTCATATGTATATTGAATTTCTATTTCTTATAATTATTCCTTTTCATTTTGCATCTTATACAACTCATTTATATAATTCTTTAAATTCTCATATGACTTCTGTTCTAAATCAGATTTAGTAGAATTCTTTTCTGGTTTTTCTCTATTGCCTGATTTGTCTATGTCATACACAATTTGTTTATTTTTTTTTTTCTGTTTCAAAATTTTAATTTTTAGTATAAATGATTTAAGTTTTTTAACGATAATAATTGTTTTTTTGAATTCAGAAGAGCTAGACATAGTTTTGATTTTTGTTAGAGAATTATAATTTTTTTTAACTTTCTCTAAAATGAGCTTATTATTCTTATATATTTCTGAACAAGCTATTGACTCATTTTTAATGTGTGGCACTTTTAATAAAAATGGTTCTTTAATTGAATTCACTCTTATAATGCACTGTCCTTCTTCCAAGATAGATAAATAATTTTTATTTTCAGGATCAAGATTTAATAATTCACACATTATATCTTTTTCCAAATGATTTTTAAAGGTTAATACAATTCCATTATTTGCGAGTATTTCTTTACTTATATCTGGACGAGTTGCTAAAGTAATTAAACATTCTCCTGTCCCTCTTTGTAATAAAGCAATATCTTCTAAATAAGTTGTTAATTTGTTCTTTTTCATCAAATCTTGAGGAGCAAAATATTGAGCATCCTCAATAATCGTTAGATGTTTAATACCTTCAAAATATTTAGCCCCCCTCATTAAATTTCTATCCCAAAGATATTTTAGAACCATATTCAGAAAAAAAAGTGCATCTTCCTTTTCTCCACCCAAACGGATAATCGAGCTTAAATCTAATAAAATGTTCCTATTAAATAACTCTTGTATACTAATATTTTTATTTTCTTTAAATATTGCTTTCAAAGGTCCTTTTGAGAATCGCCTAATTCTATTTTTAATACTAATAAGAGTTTGGTTTAGCATCGGTATGCTAGTTTTATTTTCCCTAAGATATTTTTCACAAAAATATTCAAATCCCTCCCAATTTTGAAATTTTTCTTTTTGACAAACGCTTATCAAAATATCAACTAAAACTTTTTCCATCTGAGGAGAAAACTCGGTATTTTCATCTAAAAATTTTCCACTTTTTAAAATATCAAAGATACGTTCAGCATGGATAATTGGATTAGATTTTCCAGGATTAAATATATTTATAGAAAAATTCTCACCAGGCCAAAAAACAAGCATATCATCAATCCGTTTTTGTAAAAAATGATATTCTCCTTTAAATTCGACTAGAAAGAAAGGAAGATTAAAAGCTTTCGTAAAATTTATTAAAAAATTCTGGAGAAAGTTGCTTTTTCCAGTACCTGTAGTCCCACATACAAACATATGTTTCTCAAGGTCTTTTAAAGATAAACAGAAGTTTTGTCTTCTAAATTTTCCTTTTAAAACTCTTCCTATAGGAACCTTACCTTTTTTAGAACTCATACGAGAAGGAACTTCTAGAGAAATTGTGTTCTCATCAATTTGAAAAAACCCCAATAAATTAAGTATGATAGAAGAGAAAAAGAAGATACTAGATAAATTGAATAAGGTTGTGGGGATAATTACTTCATGGCTAATGTCTAAAAACAGATTTGAATCATTTATAATAAAATAAGGTAAATTTATTATAAGAAATGTTGTTGAAGCGGATAAAAATATGAATATCAATATTTTATTTCTAATCAAATTATAACTACTTTCTCTATGTGAATAAAAGACAATGTTAACTATAAGACTAAGCGTACTAAGAACAAAAAATATTAAAAAGGATATCATAATAGCTGGTTGTTTATCTTTTCATCATTTAGTAATTTTAAAAACTTCAATAATTTTCAATGATTATCAAGAAACCTAAAGCTCACATAAAAAACCGGAAATACAATTTGCTTTATTGTAAATTCAGTTTCATTATAGGTTTTAAATCAAATACTCTTCTCATCCATAAACAGAAATTACATTTAAATTCTAATTTAATGCTATTTCATATTAGTAATTTTAAAAAGGTTATTGATAAGGAAAATAAGGAAATTAATGTTGTTAGTTAATAAATGAAGAGTTATTTAAATTGTGATGAGGAAATAGACGAAAATCATAATTATTGGGAAGAATGTGCCTATGAAAGATTGAAAAAGTACATCGAAGAGTTATATGAAAAGCAAGTAAAAAAAGAAAATGGATGATTTGTAGCATTTTTTATCGTAGTTTAAATAGGTACTTATAGAAGAAATTATCGTGAAAAGAGGTTTATTAAAATGAAGTTAAGAAGTAAACTTTCACTATGTTTAGCTTTGTTAACTGGATTAGCGTTGATGATCAAATTAGCCCTGTTTGGTACTGCTTATTATGCTGGAGAAGGGGTTCCTTAAACAATCGACCATAAAGTTAAACACATATTTTTCTTTTTTATGTTTTTCGATAAAAAAAAAAATGTTGAAAAATTAAGGTTTCTAAAATTAACCGAATTTATCAAAAGTCTTACCATTTTCTTACCCTCACTAAATGGGAATTAAATTTTAAGTGAAACCATTTTTCCTTTAATTTAAAGCTAGGAGATTTTTTGCTAGTGCTGGGTCAAATGGAAATTCGTGATATTCTTTAGACAATTCTGTCAAGAGCGAACTTGCAAATGGGCATTATCAGACTTCTTCTCCCCAATCTTATTTTGATGCATAAGCTTTAAAAAGACTACTCCCTCACTTTATGATCTTAATTATTTAAAAAAATTCTGAAAACGCAATATTAAGTGTGTAGTTGGAGATTAAAATGCTAGAAATTTCAGATTTTCAAATTCTAGATTATATAACATTAAAAGATAACAAGTTAAATTCAATTTTCCAAAGTTTATTTGTAAAAATTGAATCTTATTTAGATTTACCTCCGTATATAACAAAGATTCAAATAAAGATTTTAGATGAAAAATATTCTGAAAATAAGGAATCAAAAGATATTTTCAGTGTTGGGGTAAATCGCTATAAAGTAAATGATGTTTTAACTATAGAGGTTTATGAGGATTTTATTAAGTTTGTAACGTTTATAGTGTTGAGGGAAATCTATAATTGTTTTATACCTAATAAGTTAAGGAAGAATGAATACATCCAAATCACGGTTAATCAAATTATTTTAACACATCTCAACAAATCCCCATTATTAGATGATTGGATACACCTAATTAGAAAGAATATCGAAGATTATGATTCTCTATCTAAAGGTATTAATCGATTAGATGGTTTTGACCGCTTAGGGAAACTTTTCAAATTTAACAGTTTAAAAATATTATATGATCCGATTCAATTCTTTTTTAGATATTTAAGAAATTACACCTCATTAATCAGTGAAAAGATGGAAAATCTCCCTGAAATTATTTTTGAAGAATTTTCAAATTACATATCTCAATCATTAAATAATGATGAAATGGTTGAGACAATAAGATGTATTATTAAAATTTTCTATAAAGTGCAGAATTATGAGAACTTAAGAACTTATCAGAAATATTTTAAGGATTTTAAGGAGAATAACGAGATTGAAACTAGCCTTAGTCTTAGTAAATTCATTAAAAATATGGATTGGGTTAAGAAATATAGTTTTATTGCTCCTTCCTACCAATTAAATTGGAACGCTATAAATGTAGTTCTTCTCTCAATATTTTTAAAGTTTAATCCTATTTTGAATATACAACAAATTTACAAGATCATTGCTCAATTTCCTTTTTTTATATCCCCAAAAATTTCTCGAAATAGTTTTGCGATCGATATCTCAGGGTATATAGTTATACCCAGAGTTTATCTAGATGATTTTATTGGCTTCATTAGGAAACTTGAAGATTTTGGCTATACTATTAAGCAATATTGTTTATTATTCAATTCAAATGAAAATTTTCTGAATTTAAATTATTTTAGAGCGCATTCCAAATACCATCGAATTGTAAATCCTGATCATAGTGAATATAAGAGGAAGTATGAAATAGAATGTAAAACCTATTATAAACATCAAAAAAATAGCAATGAACTCTCTTTTCTTGATTTTTTGGTGCTTGATAGAATAAGGTTCTTTTCTATATCTGGATTTGGATTTGAAAGGAGAAAAGAAGGAATCAACTCTTTAAAAACTGATTTAGTGAATACTATCATTACTGAACGTGCCAAAATTAAGAAATTAAAAAATGTTTTGAACGTTTTTTATAATTCCGCGGAACTAAAGACAGATATATTGAAATTTTTAGAGGTAAATAGAAGTTTTGGATTTTTCTATATTAAATCAATGTTAGAAGAGTATTTATCATTATTAAAATTAATAGAAGATGTTTTAAATGACCAACCAAATATTTTAAACTATTCAATGCTTAAGGAAACAATTGAAAATCCACAGAATTCTTATCTAGATAAGAAGATTCTTAACTCTTATGATAAAAAAGTTATAGATGTTATATTTAAAGAATTTCTACCTGTTTTCTTTAAATCAAGAGATATTTATTTGAAAAAAGTGGAGAAGCTCAGATTATACTATGATTTAATAAATTCTTGTTATCAAATGAAGATATTTAATCTCAATTCAATAAAACAAATTCTAATGAAACCACAAGTGATAAAGACCATTTACAGAACAAAAGAAGAAAAGTTGAAACAGTATTTTGAGAAATATAAGCCCTATAAACTAACATCAAGAGAAATTGAAAGCATTCTAGATAAATTATTACACAATAATCCCCCCATTATTCAGCCTCTCTTAATCAATACAATTACAACAGATTTATTTGTGAATGACTATCTTCAATTAATTTTAACTAAATCTTCAGAAAGTCTGAAGTTTGTCGAAAAAATAAAAGTTTATTTCCCAAGAGCACTAATTAATGACACTAAAGAGTTAATATCGAATAAGAGCTTAATATACGTAGAGATCTATACACCTTATATGACAAAAAATGAAAAAGAACAATTCTACTCAATGTTATATTCTAATTGCCAACATAACATTGTATATGCTAAATCATATTTATGGAGTGGTAAAATTCAAGCACTTTCAAGGAAAAATTTTTACGATTTTAATACTAACCAATTCTTTTATACTAAGGATCTTTATGAGCAATTTTTTCTATATGTTCAAAAACTATTAGGGAAACCATTAAAAATCAAAAAAGAAAGAGAAAATAGATTTCAGGAGAAATTTTGGAGTAGCGAATGTGATATATCCAAGTTGTTACGTGAGATGAATTATCACGACGAGATTGAAAAAGTAGATGTAAATGCGGCTAATTTAAATAAATTACTCAATTTTGAAAGATCCCTTAAAGAGTATCTTCTAGATGATATAAAATTTGAAGAATTCAAAAGAGGAAAAATATTTAATAAATACATCAAATCTATCAAATTTGTTCCAGCATTCCAACATTTTGGGATGGAGCAATTCTTCTTATATCTTTATCCAAGAGACATAACTGAGTTAGATTTTAAGATTCTCCTTACAAACACATTTCAAGAAATTGAATATCCTGCATGTATAGATACATCAAACTCTTTTTTAATAAGATATATTATGCCTTATCGGTTCCCTACTCTTAAATATGTTCATTGGTTAACTAAAGCAAAGAAAATTATTCGTGAATATTGTGCATTTTCAATTAAAAGGATGCATAGAATTTTACATTTTGACTATAATCTAAGTTCTAATGGATGGGAATACAATAAAGATAGATTTAAAGTCTATATGGAGAAAATTCTTTTTAATCCAAATTATAAAATAAAAATTCCCGAAATAAAGACATTTAACATTAGAGATAAAACAGATTCAAAACACTTCACACCAAAATCAACAGAATACAAAGACTTATCTCAGCTATATAATGTGGATTCTATTGATCTAAAAACCTATTTAGGTTCAAATAAATATGTTAAAATCGATCAAATCACTAATCTCCTAAAACAAGACATAATCTTCCCATATATTACATTTAAGAATTTAGGGCTTCAAAAAGAAATAAAAATAATATTGCCTAACATTAAGAAAGAACTAAATACCACATTCTTAAAAGTATTCAGCTTTTTCAATATAGGATTTATTTATGAAATTGAAGGGGAATTGTATATTGATGGATTTCTCCAAGAGAAAAAATTTGAAAATGGTCTAATGATCAAGTTATATCTGCCAAAGTGTGAGATTCATGAGTTTTTAGGATTATTTGAATTATTATTTCAATATTTAGGAATTAAACATTATTTAATTTTACATGACTTGGTTGATGGTACAAATCTCATTGAATCCATATTTGGAAATTTGGATTTCTTAAAGGAATATAATCCCTTAACTAATTTAAAATGGAATCCGAAAGATAAAATTTGGATGAATCATAAGTTATTTACTGAAAAATTTGAAAAAATATACCCTGATTTAATTTTTAGAGAAGGCTCTTGTCAGAGATCGGATAAAAATTAAAGGGGGTAAATTGAAAATTGAAAATTATAAAAAATGAACAGAACTTAAAAGAGGATAGAAAAATTAAAATGGCAATTCTAGAAAAGAAAGTAAAAAATTTTTCATTTAAGAGGATTGAGGTAAAAACAGAGAAAGAGAGAGTTCGCGAGAAATTTAAATCTTTACTAAGATCAGAAACAATAGAAATAATCGCAAATATCGAAAATTATACAAATTCTCATGTGTGCCAGATATGTAATCAGGAAATACTAGATATAAGGAATTTTAACTATTTTCATTTACATACAGAAGATTATAAGCGATACTTAACATTTCATTTTGTATGTGCGTTAAGACCCGGTACTGCAGATGATTTTAATGAAATTGCAGGAGAATATGATTATATCTACTCAAGAAGACAAAGAGAAAAAAAATAAAACAAATAAAATAGATTGAATAAGGTTGAGGGAATAATTAATTCATTGTTATCATACTAAGAACAAAAAATATTAAAAAGGATATCATAATAGCTGGTTGTTTATCTTTTCATCATTTAGTAATTTTAAAAACTTCAATAATTATTTGTATTTTCAATATTCTGAGTTAAAACTTATGATTTTTCGTAAACTTTTTTAATTTTATGACTTAGAGATCTATATAAATAAAAGTTTTAACTTAAGAATTAAAAAGTGAAAATAAAATGGCACAATTATCCGGTGTCCCAATCCTGATTTTAAAAGAAGGGACTGAAAGGAAACAGGGAAGAGACGCCCAAAAAAACAATATTGCTGCTGCCAAAGCAGTTGCTGAAGCTGTCAGAACCACTCTAGGACCAAAAGGAATGGATAAAATGCTTGTGGATTCCTTAGGAGATGTAACAATTACTAATGATGGAGCAACAATTTTAGACACCATAGATGTTGAGCATCCCGCAGCTAAAATGATAGTTGAGGTTGCTAAAACACAAGATGAGAAAGTTGGAGATGGGACAACAACGAGTGTTATTATTTCTGGTGAATTATTGAATCTAGCAGAAGAGTTGATGGATCAATCAGTACATCCAACAATAATATTTCGAGGGTATAGAAAAGCTCTGTTTAAAAGCAAAGAACTCTTGCAAGCTCTGGCTACAAAGATTGATTTTAACGATAGGGATACTTTAATGAAAGTCGCAGAAACTTCTATGAATAGTAAATTAATAACTGGAGTAAAAAGTCATTTTGCGGATATCGCTGTAAGAGCAGTAACCCAAATTAAAGAACAACGTGGTGAAAATGTAATAATTGATTTGGATCAAATTCAAGTCATTAAAAAAGAAGGAAAAAGTCTTTTAGATACCAATATTATTGATGGAATTATCGTTGACAAGGAAATTGTTCATTCAATGATGCCAAAATCAATAAAAGATGCAAAGATTGCATTAATTAACTCCTCATTGGAAGTAGAAAAAACTGAGTTCGATGCGGAAATAAGAGTGCAAACTCCTGATCAAATCAACAAATTTCTTGAAGAAGAAGCGAACATGCTAAGAAATCGTGTATTAAAACTAAAAGAAATTGGTGCAAATGTTGTTTTTTGCCAAAAAGGTATTGATGATAAAGCACAAAACTTCCTTGCTAAGGAAAATATAATAACAGTAAGAAGAGTGAAAAGATCTGATATGGAAAAGCTAGCCAGAGCAACTAATGCAAAGATCATTAATAACATCTTCGAAATTACCCCAAAAGACATAGGAAATGCAGGAAAAGTAGAAGAAAAGAAGATAGGAGATGATAAAATGCTTTTCGTATCAGAGTGCACAAACCCCAAAGCTGTAAGTATACTGATTAGAGCCGGAATAGAGCATGTAGTTGATGAAGCAGAAAGAATGTTACATGATGCTTTATCAGTCGTTAAAGCAGCTATAGAACTTCCTTATATTTTACCTGGCGGTGGAGCATCTGAAATAGAATTAGCAAAACAATTAAGAGCTTATGCTAGATCAATTGGAGGTCGAGAACAATTAGCGATTGAAATTTATGCTAATGCTTTAGAGATAATTCCTAAGACTCTAGTTGAAAATGCGGGTTATAATCCTGTAGATTTAATTGTTGAGTTGAGATCAAAACACGAAACTGAAGATGGAAAATCTAGTGGTATAAATATAGATACTGGAAAACCTGATAATATGATAGAACTTGGCGTTCTTGAACCCTTATCAGTTTTAACCCAAGCTATTCAATCTGCCACGGAAGTATCATCTATGATTCTTAAAATCGATGATGTGATAGCAGCTTCAACATTGTCTAAAGGCATTGAAGATTGAAATTAACTTTTGTTATTTTTTCATATTTTTTTTAAAATTTATTTAACACCTTAAATTGAATTCCCCAGGAAAATTTTGAGAGGATTAGGTCTCCATAATCATTAAATTTTGTGATATATAATGCTGCTGCCAAGGCTTCAGCGGAGCATAATTTTTCCCATTTTCCATAATTTATGGGATTTGCGGCTATTAACGAAGGTAATTTACGATAATTACCTGAATCTAATTCTGACAATTTTAACAATTTTTTCCAAGAACAGTCAATTACTATTAAACCATATTTTAGAATAAGCTCTCTATCATCTAAAGAAATAACCTCTCGAGCAAAGGGGTTTAATATAATAGAATTTCTAAAATGTCCTTTGATACCCTTTATTATTTTTAAAAGATTAAATTTTCTCAATTTAATAGCAGAACATTTTTTTGGATCACACTCATTATAGTGAAGACAGTATAATTTTGGCATAGGTAAGTTTGAATTATATCTTTTCATTATATTATTGCAGAGAAATTTATTTATCGAGATTATGCTTACTCGGTAAAGCTTTTTTGTTTGAATTAATCATACTTAAAACTTGTAAGAACATTAACGGATTTTATAAAGTTTTCAGTAGTTTGTTCTCCACCTAATATTTGCATTATTGAATAAATAATATTCCTCGATTCACAAATAACTGGAATACCTCCATAGGTTAATGCGAACAGTCCAATAAAAGAAATTTCTTCGATGTTTGATGTATCTACGATACTTGAATATTTCATTTTTCCAGAAGGGCACGCTATTAATCCATAGAAATTTTCAGCATTCTCACCAGAAATAGCGACATAACATAACAGATCTCCTATTGAACTACCTTCAGATTCTTCTTTCATTTTTTGAAATGCTACATGAGCATTTGCCGAAAAAGCCTCAATTGATATTGGCAAATTCTGACCACTAACATCTCTCGCGTCAAGTGTGAGCCCAGATGGGCTCACGAGTGCATACCTTATAAATATTGGGTTTTGAAGAGAATCTAATATTGTACTTATTGTAGGAAGTAAATATGTAGTATCTAGGCTTTCAGGTGTATAAGAGACAAAGGGAACTTCGGAACCCATTCCGAAAAGATATATTGCACTTCTAACTTTATCACAGAAATTCTCGATTTCTGCTTCTGGTTCATTTCCGCTTCCAAAAAACTCTCCTAGTTTTTGTTTTAAGTAATACATGGATGCAGCTAAGTTATCTGCATCTAATGGCCATTCTTTATGATAATCATGAACTATTGTTAAGAGAGTTTCATTAATTCTGATTGTAATCAAACACACCTTATCAAAATATGAAAATGAAATCACTTGGTCTTTAATATTTAAATCCTCCCAATTTTCTTCACTTGCATTAAAAGCAGCTGATGCTAAACTAGTGATTTGATTTGGATTTAAATCTATATCACTCTTTCTACCGATTTTCGCAATGGAAAGACCATTTTGATCGCAAAGAAGCACTAAAACAGTACCTTCTGATGCACGTAATATTGATGTTAAATGTTTTATTAAAGAATCTCTTACACTCATTAAAAAGACCAAACTTTTTTTGTTCTAACCATAATATTAATATTTTCTTATATAATATAATTAATTTTTATCATTTATTTCAATCGCATATAAATTTGAATTTTACACTATAAATTTTTTTAATTTTATATCTTTTTAATATATATCATATTTTTAATTTGTTCTTATATCGCGGGAATTGCCAAGTCTGGTCAAAGGCTAGAATTAGTTTGATCGAAGGCCGACTATAGGCGGTGGACTTAGAATCCATTCTTGTAGGAGTTCGGGAGTTCAAATCTCCCTTCCCGCATATTTTCTTGTGTAAATATTTTACAAATATTTTATTTCTTAAGAAAAGAAAAATTTTAATGTTTGCAGACTCTACTATTAATAATAGTTTAAGAGTTCTAAAAACGATTTATAAAAAAGCTTGATAAAATAATAGTTCCATGCTCCTGTAGTGTAGTCCGGCCAATCTTTCACCTTATGTAAAAGAAAGGGCTTGGCATGCTAGGCTTTCACCCTGGTGACAATACAGAT
>JAHLWJ010000583.1 GCA_019057975.1 Promethearchaeota archaeon
TTTTCCTCTTAATAAGTCAAATGAATTTCTTACATATTTTAAAGATATTGTCCTTAAAGATGATAATGAGCAATATTTTTTAACCAGAAATGAAAGAGATATACTACAACAAATGAATTATTCATTTCCAGAGCAATTTGATAAATATTTTCTTGATTTAGTAAAAATTATAGAGTTTTTAAAAAACCGAGCGATAAATTTAAAAAAAATTAATGCTCACCTTCTCGTTAAACCTACATCTGAGTATTTATATAAGAGAGGAATAACCCTTTTTTATAAACCTTCTACTTTTGTAGGAGCGGTTACAGAAATTTTTGATTATTTGAAAGAGAAGCATCAAGATTTTTTTCCTAATCGAGTAAAAATGTCAAGTAAAAATGATAAAAAACACAACTCTGAAGGGTATAGACTAATATTAGGTTATAATTTAAAATTATATTTAATGAAAACAATATATAATGGCAGATATAACAGAAACGGAAGGCTTAATTGCCCAGAATGTTTTAAGGAAGGATATTTATTAAATACTAACGAGTTAAGATTGACATCATTGGAATTTCATCATTCTATGGGCGAAAAGGAGAATGAATATACCATGCATAAATTAAGTAGAATATATCAAAAACAATCTTCTAACGAGCAATTTTTAGAAGAATTAATAAAACAAATGGAAAATGAGGGAGTTATTGTTTTATGCAGAAATCATCATCATATATTACATAGTAAATATTTCTCTTATTTTAGAAAGTTAATTAATTGGAAAAATATCCCTCCAAAATTTCCACAGGATATTTTTTCTCTTCCACCTGAATTAATACTACTACTAATTAAAATTTCGGTTGAAAATTTTAGTAATACTAAAAACGAATCTTATCATACAAAAATGTACATCAGAAATACCATAGCAAGATACCTCAAAAAAAGATATTTAATAGAACATTATTATGGAAAGGTTTGCCATAGTTGTGGTGAATTTTCTCTTTCTGATTATTTACCTTCGTTTGATTTTCATCATTACAGTGGAAAAAAGTTTCAGAACAATCCATATCTTCATAGTAAGATAAAAGATGCTAGTCAGTTGTTTATTCAATCTTATACATGTTCTGAAATTGCACAAATTTTAGAATATGAGAAAGGAGGTTTTATATGTCGTAATTGTCATAATGTATTAGAATACAAACTTGATTCTCTTGATTTGTTAGACGAAATTTATCATAATGAAAATATTATTCAATTGATTAGAGACGATTATAAATCAACAAATCAGAAGTTTCAAATCTTTCATACGTCGCCCTCTATTAAAAATCCTTTATCGATAAATACACAGATTACTGAAACTTATGAAAAGTATTTAAATGCTATTTATGATCTAACACAACAAAACAGGATCATTACTATCGCGAATCTTGCGCAAAATCTTGATTGTAATAGGGTAACAGTCCTAGGAATTTTAAAAGCGAAAGAATTTTTTTTTAACATTTTTTTAAATAAAGAGATCGGAAAGAATAGGCTTAAAATTTTTATTTTAACAGAGAGAGGGAACAATTATATTGAGTTAATTCATTATTTAAAAGATTATTATAGAAAAAAATCATTAATAAAAATATAAAGTGAAATTCGTATCACTAAAATAAATATCATGAAAGGAATAATGGAATGTTAAAAGAATTAAATGAAGAGGAATTGTTAAGGAAAAAGGTATGGAAAATAATCAATATTACCCAAGCGAATCAGCTCTTCGTTCACTCTAAAAATTTGGCTATAAGTTACTATGATGAAGACACAAAAAAGGTTAAAACAAAAACATTGCCAGAAATACTTTCTTTATGTGTTTTAAACGCCTTAGTTCCAAATTCGGCAATGATCCTAGTCGGTGGACATGGAGGGGGAAAAACAAGTCTCACAAAACTTTTAGGACGCATGTTTACAGGATATTCATTAAATGATATCGAATCGTCAATAATACGTGGACATCCGCAGCTTACTGAAGAAAAGTTGGTTGGGACTCTGAAATTAGGTAAATTGATGCATGAGGGTAAAGAAGAAGTTGTGTGGAGACAATTTGTATTGAACTTCTGGAAAATTATAGATGAGGTAAATCGATTAACCCCTTATGCTCAAGATATACTTTTATCTTTATTAGCTGAGGGAACTATTAAATATTACGATGAAATTAAGTCAATTGATAAATATTGCTTATTTGCGACAATTAATCCTCAGGATGTTGGGACTTTCGAAACATGATTTGTAATCCAATTCATGCGAAATTTGTCCCATCCATTTTTAGATCGCTTTGGCATATCGGTACCAATTGTAATGCCCGCAAGTCAGGATTTAGAATTAATTTTAACTGGCAAAGACGAAAAGTATAGTGGTTTCGACGAACTTATTCAAGTTCCCAAAGTCTTAACTATAGATGAATTAATGGAAATCTGGTACTATGTTAATAAAATTAGTATAAATAATGAAGTAAATAGATTCATTCATGCTATCATAAGGGATTTTACATTATGTGTGAGGGTAGACAAAGGGAGCTCTGAAAATCTCAAACCGGGCACTGGTCTATGTTCGGGATGTCACTTTAACACAAATCAGAATATATGTAATAAAATCGAGTCGATATTAAGCGTAAGAGTGGCAAAGGATCTCTTAAGGTATTCAAAAGCCCTTACATGGCTATTAAATCTCGATAAAATAGATATTAACATTGTGAAAACGATAGCTCCGTATGTGATTTCTCATAGAGTTAAATTCACGACAAGAGAATTGGAAAAATCACCGTATTGGGGGAATCCCTACGCTTTTTCTAAAAACATCTTAGATATTATACAAAAGCGCTTTATTAATCGTGCAGATTGTTATCTAATAACTGAACGTTTTAGAGATGGGGTGTCTAAAAGCGATGATTTAGCCACTCTAAAGAACTACCAAAAGAACGATTTAATCGTTAAATACGATTTGATTCCGTTTGTCAATTCAATTAATAATAAAAAATATCCTAAAATAGCCCAAAAAATAAAAGAAGCTT
>JAHLWJ010000584.1 GCA_019057975.1 Promethearchaeota archaeon
TTCCATTTGATAATAAGACAGGATTCAACAGATTGTCCTTGTTTGGGCATAAGTATGGGAATAGCCATTTTAAAGTCCTCCTTGGTGTAATTTACTGTTCTACTAAATAATAATTTGATATTTTAAAAATAAATGTTTTATATTTAACTAATTTTATCTTTATTCTTTAGATAAGTATTTTTTAATATCAAAGGATTTTCTGATTATCTTCCTACCCTCAGCAATTGATTTAATCTGCCCCATAGATTTCGCCTGAACCATTAAGTTCCCAATAGCAGTTGCTTCAACCGGTCCAGCATATACTGGCAAACCAATGGCATCGGCAAGAAGTTGACACAAAAGCCCATTTCGACATCCTCCTCCAATAATATATATTTCCTTAATAGTCTTATGGGTAATTTCTTCTATCATCTTAATGGTCTTTGTGTATTTATCTGCCAAACTTTCGATAACTCCTCTTACAATTTCTGCTGGTGTTTCAGGAACTTTTTGCCCTGTTTCCTGGCAATAAGCTTTTATTCTATCTGGCATATTATCATCAATTAAACCGGGCTTTAAGAATTTTGAGTCATCAGGGTCAATCCTAAAATTTGCAGGACCATATTTTAAAGCTATTTCAGTCAGTTCATCATAAGAATATGACTTTACCTTCTCATCCCAGAATTTTTTACACTCCTGAATAATCCAGAACCCAGTAACATTCTTTAAAAATCTGAAACCACCATCGGCAGAACCCTCATTAGTAAAATTATATTTAAAACTCATTTCGTTAATAATTGGTTCAGGAGTTTCTATCCCCAATAAAGACCAGGTACCTGAACTAATATAGGCATAATTAGCATTATCTTCAATTGGAACCGCCGCAACCGCAGAACCGGTATCATGGCAGGCGGGAGCAATAATCACTACTTCTGAATCAGCGCCAATCTCCAGCGCAATAGCCGGTAAAAGTTTCCCGATTTCTGTCCCAGGTGTAATTATTTCTCCAAATATCTCCTTTTTAAATCCAAGTTTATCCAATATCTTTGTTGACCAGTCCTTTTTTATAGGGTTATAGAGCTGAGTAGTGGTAGCAATTGAATATTCATTTTTTATAATTCCAGTTAACCGGTAGTTTAAAAAATCGGGAATGGTCAGAAAATATCTTGCATTTTCTAAGATTTGAGGTTTTTTCTTTGCAAATGAGTATAGTTGATAGATAGTATTAAGCTGCATAAATTGAATTCCGGTCTCGGTAAATATTTCCTTTTTGGGAATTATCTTAAAAACTTCCTCCATTATATTATCTGTCCTCTTGTCTCGATAGTGGTAAGGATTTCCCAGAAGATCACCATCATCATCCAAAAGAACATAATCAACTCCCCAGGTATCAATGCCAATACTTACTATCTGATTGGGATATTTTTTAAAAGCTTTCTTTAAACCTTTCTTTATCTCATTGAATATTCCAAGAATATCCCAAAAAATACTATCTTTAATCCTTACTAAATTATTGGGGAAACGATATATTATCTCCATCTTTGATACATCACCAACAATCACTCTCCCAGTTTCTGCCCCAATATCAATAGCTATGAATTTTTGCATCATACTACTCCTTCTATCTTTATTCCTTAAATAGACTTTGTCTGTATTTTTCATCTGTTCTTTCGGCTATATAGTTTACTATATCTTCAGAAAAAGCATTTATCCCTCCTGCAAGTAATGCTCCAAAACGAATTTCCGCTGCCTTGTTAGCAGTTAAGGTAATATTTTCTACTTCAGCCGGGGTAGATCCCAAGGCAACAAATCCATGATTCTGAATATAAACAGATTTAGGCCTCTCTCCGTGTTTATCTAAAAATATTTCAATTTCCTTTTTTGCTCTTTGGGCAAGTTTAACCCCTGGATCTGTATAAGAAATAAAAACTGATTCCTTTCCCAGTAGAATAATTTCATCAGGATAAATTCTCCCTTTCAGATTCTCCGGAAAACTCTTTGAACAGGTCAATCTATTTACTGCTGTGGGATGAGTATGGCCAACAAAATTTACTCCCTCCAGATTAAGACAAATAGCATGTAATAAGGTTTCTACAGAGGGGTTTACTTCACATTTTTTATCTACCTTAGCTTTTTCAAAGATGTAATTAATTTCTTCAGCATTGGGATTCTCCAAATTTATAAGCTGCATAATCGGTTCAAAATAAACCTGAACAAAATCATTCTCGCTTACAGTTGCAAGCTGGGTCCCACTTGCTTTTATATAAAAACTACCAGCAATATCTTTCACCTCAATTTTAGCAGAAGTATTACCCTCTCCAATAATAGCAAGATGATAGTCCTCTCTTCCAAGATTATTAGAAAGTTTGACCAGTTTATGTAAAATCTCGACTTTATTATCCTGCCATTCCTTCATTTTCCATTCCCCTCTCATCGTTATTAACTTCTTTTGTCGTTAATTTTTTATACTATTATAAAAAAGTTCTTCTACTCGTAAAGTATTTTCTAAAATTATTTTACTCCCTATATTGTCAATTTTCACTTTTTTAAATAAATAAAATTGTTTTGATTATTTTCTCTTCATATAATCATTTAATAAGAACATCTTTAATCCATATGAAAAACCTCTTCCAAAGAGGCAGTAACCGGGGAATTATCTGGATTGGTTTCCATAATATCTTTCATATAATCCCACCATTTTTTCATAATCTCTTTCGAAGGAAGTTCTCCAACTGTATTATTATCTTTTAATTTTTGTACTGCGAAAAGAGTAAGTGTATCTTTATCAAGAAATATAGAATAATCATAAATTCCCGCTCTGGATAATTTTTCTTTAAGTTCAGGCCAGATTTCATCATGTCTTTTTTTATACTCTTCTTCATATCCCACTTTTAATTTCATTTTAAATGCTGCTCTTTTCATTAACCTACTCCTAAAACTATTTTTTAACATTACCAAAACTATTTTTAGGCCTTAACCTTCTAAGTAATTCAGGAAGCATAATTGCTAAAATTAATAATAATCCTACAATAATATTCATAACTTTAC
>JAHLWJ010000585.1 GCA_019057975.1 Promethearchaeota archaeon
TTTTGGAGAGGGAAATGTTACAACGCATTTAATCGTGGGATTGGGAGAGACAGCAGTTGCAATCTTGAAAATGATTAAAAATCTTCACGATTTAAAAATAAGAGTAAGTCTTTTTGCATTTATGCCCATAAAAGGGACATTACTTGAGAATGTAAGCCGACCAGATTTATTAAATTTTAGAAAAATTCAATTAGGAAGATATCTTCTGGTGAGCAATAATAAAACCCTTAAGGACTTTACTTTTAATAATTTTGGAGAAATAGTTAAGTTTAATTTAAATGAGAAGGAGTTATGGCATATTATTTGCAATTCGGATGCGTTTTTAACTTCGGGCTGCCCTGGTTGTAATCGTCCTTACTATACATCAAGACCTTCGGGTCCTATTTATAATTATCCTAGAACATTATTAACACATGAGATGGATGATATTTTTAAAAGTTTAAAGAATACTATTCATAAATAATAGTGGTAATAGGTTTGAGAGATTGGAGATTTCTTCCCTTAGAAACTAGAAATGGATATTGGAATATGGCTTTAGATGAAGCAATACTAAATGCAGCTATTGAAAAAAAAATTCCTAACACTCTAAGATTTTTCAAATGGGAGCCATCAGCTGTATCTATTGGAAGAAATCAAAGTATTTCTAACGAAGTAGATCTGAATGCTGTTAGAGAAAACGGTTTTAATGTTATACGGAGGATAACAGGAGGAGGTGCAGTATTCCATGATAGTACTCGTGAAATTACATATTCTATTGTATGTCCTTTGAAATTTCTAGAAAACCTTAATGCTAAGAATGTGATTGAGCAATTTGAAATTATTGAGGCGGGTATTGTTAATGCTTTAACACAGTATGGCTTACAGCCTCAAAAAGGAGTTATTCATTGCCCTGCTATTTTTTTAGATGGAAAGAAATTTTCAGGAAATGCACAGATAAGAAAGAAGGGGTATCTCCTTCAACATGGAACAATTTTATTGGAACTTGATCCTAACCTTATGTATTCCGTTTTAAAAGCACCCTATAATGTAGGGAAAACTAAAATGGTGAAATCTGTATATGCGAAGTGCATCGGCATCAAAGAACGATTAGATCACTATGATGAAACAAAATTCTTGTTCTATCTTAAAGCTGGTTTCGAGGCGACATTAGGAATTAAATTAATAGAAGGAACTTTCACAGATTTTGAATTGAATTTAGCAGATAAACTTGTGTCTAAAAAATATTCTAATAAGAATTGGCTGGAAAAATATGAATGATATTAAGGATTTAGTTAAGAGATTTGAATTAGGTAGTCAAACATGGTCAGATTATGAAAAATTGTTAAAACTTGATAATAGAGAATTAGAACCAATTTTAAATCTTGCTTACAAAGTAAAGAAGAGAAAATTTGGAAATCTTATAAAAATTTATATCCCTGATAAACGGTTTCCAGCCATAAGCATTACTGGAAGTGAATGTTCCTTACACTGCGAACATTGTAATAAAAAATATTTAGATGGTATGAAACCTATTCTAAACAATTCCGAATTAAAATCCTACTTGCTAGAATTATATAAAAAAGATGGGATTGGTGTTTTACTTTCGGGAGGATGTCTTCCCGATGGTTCAGTACCTTTATTAAACTTTCTAGATACTATTAAAGAAATCAAGAAGAAAACAAATTTAATAATCAACGCTCATACTGGGTTGCTTAATGAAGAAACTGCAAAGCAATTAGCAAGTGCGGGAGTTGATATCGTTTCTTTTGATGTTACTATGGATAAAGACGTAATAAACAATATTTACCATTTAAATAAAGATATTGACGATTACAAAAAAGCAATCAGTCTCATGCAAAAATATGGAATAAATATCGTTCCTCATATATGCATAGGGTTATTCTATGGCAAGATTCACAAAGAATTGGAAACAATTAAGTTTTTGAAAGAATCGGGGTTAGATCCCTCTTTAATAGTATTGATTGCTTTAATCCCTCCAAATAATTCTGTAAATAATTTTCTTAGACCTCAACCAAGTGATATCGCAAAAATAATTGCGACTACTAGATTTATCTACCCAGACACAGAAATTTCATTAGGGTGTATGAGACCAAGAGGGGACGTGAAATTAGATATAGAAAAATATGCAATTAAAGCTGGGATAAATAGGATTGAAATACCTTCAAAAAATACATTAAAATGGGTAAAAAAAAATGATCCTGATGTTGTCTTCAATTTCTTCTCAGCGTGTTGTGCGATTCCAGATAAATTTGAAAAATACGCAGAAAGCAAGGATTCAGATTTAAAGAATTATAAGATTTAATTTTTAAAAAGGAAGATTTAAGGATATGAGAGAAAAAATAAAAATTTTTGGAGTAGAAGATATCCCCCTAATAAAACCCAGCGACAATATTCCATTAATCATTTTTAATGCTTTAACAAAAAACAGTATCTCATTAGAAGATGGAGACATTGTTATTATTGCCCAAACCATAATATCGAAAAGTTTGGGAAATCTAAGAAATATAAGAGACATAGTCCCAAGTCAAGAGGCTATCGATCTGCACAATAAAATGGCTCCCTTGATAAGAAAAAATAATTTACCTGATAAAAGCCCTGAGCTAATTCAAGCGATATTAGATGAATCGAGACAAGTTTTGAAAGCAGAGCATGTAATGATTGTTGAAACGAACCACGGTTTTATATGTGCAAATGCAGGTATTGATAAATCTAATGTCGGAAAAGGGAATGTAATTTCTCTGCTCCCTTTAGATTCAGATAAAGAAGCCGAAAAAATCCGGATTTCACTTCAAAATTTAACAAAAAAAAAAATTGCTGTAGTAATTTCAGACTCTTTTGGAAGATCGTTTAGATTGGGAGCAGTAGGAGTAGCCTTAGGTGTTTCTGGAATATCTTCAATATTGGACAAACGAGGTAGTGTGGACTTATATGGGAAAGAATTACAGAGTACAATCATCGGTCAGATTGACAATTTGACTTCTGCTGCTCAATTAGTCATGGGAGAAGCGGACGAAGGTCTACCAG
>JAHLWJ010000586.1 GCA_019057975.1 Promethearchaeota archaeon
TTTAAATTGGATAATTTTTTTTTAATAGAAGTATCTAAATCGCTAGTTCTAAGGTTAAAAAAAATACCGCCGATTTCCTGGACTAAAGAATCTCCAATCCTTAAATTCAGATCTAAATTCGGTAATAAGGGATATTGCCTTAATTTCTCTTTTTTCAGCGAAGTTTCGACTATTAATTGCAACCAGAGTCTTAATTCGGCAGCGTGAATTGCCCAAGGCATGATATCTACCCCATATAGACAATATTGAATTATGCGTTTTTTTAATTCGAAATCTGTAGATTTTCGTTTTAAATTAGTATGAACTAATCGGTACAATTCTGTTAGAACATTCAACAATCCAACTAAGAATGCACCAGAGCCACAAGCGGGATCAACAGCAGATAAACTATCTAAAACTTCTTCTAATTCTCGCCAAAAATCAGTATCGAAAGAATTAGAAATCATACTTTTCTGTTCGGGTGGATCAAAGAGCAAGTGATAGAGACTCTCTTTTGGAATGGAGGTTATACTTTTAGATAAATACTCTATTAAAACTCTTCTCGCCATAAAGTCCACTTCGACTCGAGGGGTGTAAAATATACCTAAATCATGTCGATCATATATTTCTTCTGCTACATTTGCTAAAGACTCATATACATAACCAATCATTTGGGGATCGACCGCAACCTCTTCTTCAAGGGGCATATCTTCACGAATTGTAAAATTGTATCTTTCATAGAATTTGAAAATCCTTTCAAAAAGTTCATCGTTGATTAAAATATTCAAGGAGTCTAATTCGTTAGAAGTAAACAAGCCTCCATTAAGGTAAGGAAAATTAGATATTTCAGAAATTACATTATCTGGTAAGCCTTCAATAGTATTTGATAAATTGTTAAAGGCCTTGAAAAAAACTTGTTTGAGCCAAATCTCGTAGAACTCATCATCTCCGTATTTGTCTTGTTTTTTATATTCATCCCATAACCACTTAACAAATTTATTTGTGTTCAACCAGCCCTCCTTTTTCGAGATAAAATAAATGAACATTAATCTATTTAGAAGCTGTAAAGTAAATTCGTGGGCTTCCTTTGTAGGAATTCCTTGACTTGAAAGTTCTTTTCTTAATCTGAAAAAGACTTTTTTATAATCGTCAAAAAAATTCTCAGTTACCCTTTCTACGTTAAAGGCGGATCTCCACTGACGCCAAACCTTTCGCCGATTACTTCCCTCTTCATAGACCATGTTAGATATAGTTTTTACATCTGAATAATAAATATCGTCTTTATTTATAATGAGCTTTGTTAATTTTAGCTTGTGTTTATCTGAATCAATTTTTTCTCGGTTTGGAAATATGAAGTGTAATTCAGAATAATCTATCGTAATTATTAAGAGAAAATTCAAATATTGCCGATCAAATGTCCTCGATACTGTTCTAACAAAAGAAGGTGCGATAGATGTGGTCTCAAGCAGAAAAATATGAGTCTTGTTTTCAAAACTCAAAATTGAATATATACCTTTAATTCTCTGTTCATAGTCTTTCCGAAATTCAAAGGATTCCTTTTTTCGCTTGGATGAGATGTCGAAAACTACATTTTCGGGATAATTTAAAGCTTTAAAAAGATTAAAAATATCCTTTGCTGATTCTATCCTACTTATTTGCTCGTGAATTTTTTTTCTTAATTCTTTACTAACTTCCATTATACTCTATCTCAACTTTACTAAATAAAAGAATTATGCCGGAGCTTGAAGCGTTTCTAAGTAATGCCCTTTTGTATCATTTAATTCTCTTTTGAATTAATTATAATTATCTTTTTACTTATTAAATTTTTATCGCTTCTATTTACCAATAATCTATTAGTATTTAAATAAAAAACTATATAAATTGATAGATTAGTAAATGGGGATGATGATATTACAAATATCAACAATCAATCAGATGATTTATGGGATAAATTTGTTGAAATAGGAAAAAACGACCAACAAATAAGGACCCTCGTTAATTTCCTAAATGAGCAGATTGAATTTATTTTAGACGGATTTGAAATAAAATTTCAAAATATAAATCTATTAAATAACAATGGCTCTCAATTTTCGCATCAATTTGTTGAGTATTTGAATAATAAATTAACTGAAATAATTAAAAATGGGAAGAATCTTCCTACTGAAAAAACTATCATAAAGGATGCTCTAGCTAAGTTTAAAGTCGAACTTTTAGATTATCTAACGAAAAAGGTGAACCAGAAAGATCTTTGTAAAATAAAATTCGGGGATGGTTATTCTCTATTCAAAGTATTTGAAGCGTTGGAAAAAATCAATAAAAGAGCCATTTTTCAAATTACTCCAAAACATGTCAATGCATATACAACAAACGACTCCAAAACTTATCTAATGAAAATTATATTACAAGTTAATAATCCTAATTTTTCATTTTTCTATAGTTCTGAGTTATCAATTAACATAACCGATTTAGTAAAGAGTTTGAAATGTAATAAATCTGAAAATATTTCAACTACGCTTAAATTTAAAGAAAATCAACTTGAAGTGGTTCTATTTTCAAAAATTCATAAGTCAAAGATTTCTAGAATCATAAAGGACGTTCAAAATGATTTTGAAAAAGAGACCATATTAGAGGAACTATCGAAATTAAATTATGCAGGGTATTTCGTAATGGACAATAATAAATTTCTTCACATCCTCTCTCAATCAGGAAGGTTTTCTGAAGTAATAAAATTAAATTTAACAAATATTTGTGTTATCATCTCAGAAAGTAATATAGAAGGAAATAGTGAAATAAGATGGGAAAAGAATTTACTTCATAAATTAAAAGTCAAATCAACTAATTTTAAAAAAAACGGTATTAATGCTTATATCTCAATAGAAAATCTGAAAAATTTTACTCCATTTTTGTTTGAAGATAATCAATTAATAAAATTCTACATTAAGGAAGAAATACCTATAAAAATTCGTGTTAATTTTAAGTCTTTAGAAGATTCTTATGGTTTATTATTTATAGCACAGAGAGATAAAAGTGCTTATAATTAAATTA
>JAHLWJ010000587.1 GCA_019057975.1 Promethearchaeota archaeon
TTTTTATTTTAACAATCAAAACTTATCTTTTAGATTTCTTTTTACTTATTCTTTAAAAGTAAAAATAAAAAGTAAACAAAAAAAAAGATTCTAAATGATTTTATTGATCTTTACTAATCCCAATCTTCAAAATCTATATTAGTTTTTCTTCTTCTCTGTTTCGAGTATTTATACCTAGGGGCACTACCTTCGATTTTTTCTAAGGCATTTCTGTTTCCTCCATTGCGGACTTTTTCTTTTATCTTTCTCCCTTTACTTACTACAATTGCCATTATAACTACTGTAATTAGTGCTGCGACAAATGCTAAAAGAATCCCGTTAACATCAATTGGAAGATCAATTGGAACTGGTGGTATTGGATTATTAGGGAGCGTTCTTAATTCTGATTGCAATTCGTATTCAAATAAAAATACCCCATTTGGATAAAAATTATCAACTAATGAAATATTGAAATCATAATCTATGGTGTTTTCAACTTCATATGTAAAGCTGAATTTCGAAAAGTCTTCAAAATCAACCCTAGTAAAATTTAGGACTTCAGTACAATTATTATTTTCAAAGACTTGAATATAAAGCGATGAATTGTAAACAGCTTGAAATTCAGAAGAAACTCTACGGGATATGTTTACCATAAACAGTATATTTTCAATATTTTTTGTTATATTATATTCTATTATCTGTTCTAAGGATGTTCGGAAGAATATCGGGACGTGACCAATGATTTCTGAATGATCGTAGATAAAAATGTTTCCTTCAACAGAGGGATAATAGTTCGGGTCTACAGGTACCAAGAAATTGATCTGATATGAATTGTCATATTGTTTTTCTAAATTTAAAATCCCAAATTGCTCGCTCTCAAACGTAACCGATGTAAATTCACCATATTCTCTAAATATTAAATTACTAAATGAAGTTGTAATTGTATTGACACTTCCTAAATAAACTGACTCATTATAATCACATTCAACATACAGGTCACTAGTTCTTGCCATTTCACAGACCCAGAGAAAAATCTCGTGATTTATTACTTGACTATTCATAGATTCAAAAAATTCACTTAATTCCTCTAAATAAAGCTGTTTTACTAAATTACTAGTCAATTCAACATCAAATTGTATTTCTAAACCCAATATTTCAGCAATTTTATAAGAGTAATAGATATTTTTAATATTGCTATAGTTGATATTTTGCAGAACGTACTCTTTGATCTTTTGCGTATTTAAATCGAATAGATTAACTGCCTCTAAAATGTAAATCATATAGTAAGTATCCTGTAATATGGTTTCAAGATTAGATGTATGTTGAGGATTGAAATGCAATACAGAATTAGATTCATATATATTTCTTCGTATAAATCCATATAAAGCCGCTTTATTAAATGTCAAATTAAAAATATTCCCTAGATTTAATTGATTAACCAACAGCTCCAAAGTTTTAATAGCATAATAACTGTATTCTAAAAAAATACTTTTATTTTGAGCTTCTGGAGACCTTAAAGAATATCTAAAAGATGGTAAAAATGCCCCATAATTTTCAAATCCAGATTCTAAGAATTGAGAGTCTATAATATTGCTAATAGAATCCATTAAATTGTAATTTAAACCGAAATCATCTAATTTGGAGATTTTGAGTAGAGAATCTAATGCTTTATAGTCAAATTTATGATTAAATAGACTATCCGTTTCTTCAGTAAAGTGATAATAACCCAAATTATAGTACTCAATAGGATGTGATCTGAAGCCAATATAATTTACAAGATTTATGCTTGCCGAAAATCCATAATAATTAAACAAATCACTGTAACACCCATCAATAAGATTGTAAAGTCCTTGAATATCCAATTCTGAAATTCGATTAAATAACACAAAAGAATTAACTAAACTATGTATGTGTTCAAGTGACATATAATCATTAGAAATGAGTGAAAAGCCGTTATACTGTTTATAATAGAATATCGCATTTGAAATCTGATTTTTTTCTTGTAATGCTAATTGACTAATTTCCCCTGATTCTTTTAAACAGCGAATTACTTGATAAGTATCAATTAATTCATGATTTCTGAACCATGTTGATGAATCCCAATTTCCTAAATTGTTTCGATTAGTTAATAGGAAATTTAACACCTCAATCCTATTAAGTCCCGTATATCCCGTTATATCTGATAATTCTAGTCCTAATGCTGTAGCTATGATATTACAAAAATCTTGTATTCCCATAATACACATTTGGAAGGAATGAACTGTGTCGTCATAAAGATTATTTAGAAATTGGTGAAAGTCTCCAAAATTTATTGAGTTTACTGAATTCAACACTTCTAGACTTTTAATACAATAATATGAAGAAAGTAAATTAGGTTCAAACATAGGTGAAGTAAGAGAATCAAAACTTGTATCATTATCGTTAAGAAAGCCTCCATTTGATAATTGTAGACTGGTAATATATTGAACAATGCGAGTTTTCTCATCGTTATAACTACTCCAGTCATTGATTAATAAATCCAAGGTTCTGACAGCAAAAAATGTATTATCTATTGTAGCTATTTTGAATTCCTCAATTAAATTTGGATTATAGGACTGTCCAATAAAACCATTTTCAGAGCCTTCGGGATTATAGCAGCTCCAGATAAAATCGATAGAATGTTGGGTGTTTATTAAACCCAACTGACCCAAAATTCCTAAAGATAACAAAGCATAACAATTAACCTCAAGAATAGAAGTGAAGGGATAATAGCCTTGTGAAAAATCAGTATCTAAATATCTATATGAATATTTATCCATAAAAATGTGCGAATTACTATCATAATGAGACATTAAATAATCTTTAATAGAGGATTGATTTATTTGATCCAACTTGCCAAGAGCTTCAAGAATATAAAGAGCATAATAAGTTGCTTGCAATGAGGGTTCATATAATTGGGGAAAATAGCCCATTGAGGAATATTTAGCTAAATTTTGTGTGAAGATCTCCTCGATTATTTCATAATTATTTGTTGGGGAAGAAGTTAAGGGA
>JAHLWJ010000125.1 GCA_019057975.1 Promethearchaeota archaeon
TTCTATACTTGTTGGATAACCTCTCTTAATACTTAGCTTATCTCTGGAATATTCAAGAAAATCCAAAGAAAGAGATTCAATATTGAAAGGTTTTATCCAACATTCGTTAAGCAATTGATAAATTTCTGAATCTTCTGGATTTGATTTTAGAAATTTTAAAAATCCTTCCTTTCTATCAATATTATTAATTAAAATTTTTAATTCTTCAAATTTTTGAATTAGAAGCTGAAAGGCATTCTTATATGTGATAGAATATTTATTAAGATTGCCAGTATTAAGTGAATCCTTTAAATTTTCAAAAATAGGAAACAATTCTACATCTAATAGAGTCACTTCCCCTGTAATAACTTTTGTTTGAATTTCCTCTATTTTTCTATTTATCTCTTCAGAAAAATCTTTATATTCTCCCATTTTTATATTTTTATTTCTTTTTTATTATTTTTGGTCTAAAAACCGAGGAGATTTCATTTTTACCAGCTCTAGCAATTCCAATTATTTTTTCAGCAAGCAAAAACAATGAAGATGAAGATTTAGGCAAGAACATGAACAATTGGATAGGATTTTGTTCTAACGTTGATTTAATCAATTGATAAGCCACTTCTGAATTTTTTTCATCTAAAAACATACCTGCCTCATCAAACATGCATAGTGGAGATGGTTTAATCTCTTGTAGAGATAAGATCAAACAAATTGATATAAGAGAAACTTGCCCCCCGCTTAGTGCAGTAAAAGATTTTAATTGTTCTTTAGAGGTTGCTGCTTTTATATCAACACCAAGATCTTCAAATTTTCCAGTCAGTTCAAGAGAACAATATGACTTTATTTGAGAATCATCAAACTTTTGATTAACTTTAGATTGTAGATTTTCAAGTACAACACTAAATTTATCATAGTATGTTTTTTCTAGTTTACCTTCAGTTTTTATTGCAGCTTTTATATCTTTTTCTAAATCTTTTTGATTTCTATTAATTTCTTTAAGAGATGCTATTATTTGGTCTTTCTCAACTAGAAGTGAATCATCGACATCTAGATAACTGAGTAATTGCTTATCGATTTTTGAAATATCTTCATTTATCAATTCTATTGGACGAATTTCTATAATTTGTTCAGAAATTAAGGGACCTATCTCTGAATTAATTCGTTCATAATCCCTTCTTTTTGCTTCTATTTCTTGGTTAAATGCATTTAATTTAACATTTTCTTGTTCCAAATTTATAGTAATTTGTATACTTCTTTTATCGATTTCATTCTTCCTGTTTTGATATTGAAGTTTATTTTCTTTCAAATTTGTGATATCTTTCTCGATATTCTCAAGTTTATCTTCTACATTTTCTAATTGTCGATAAGTTTCAAAAGCAGATTTGTCTGCTTTTTGAAACTCTTCTTTCTTTTTTTCGTAATCTAATTTATTGATGTTTAATTTATTTTTTTGCTTATTTAACTCCACTTTCACTTCCTTTAGGATATCTGAAGTTTCATCTAATTTCAAATCCCATTTTTTCTTTTCCTCATTTGAAGAAGTCAATTCATTTGGGATCTCATTGAATCTATCATTCCATTTAAAAAAATCCGGGTCAGTTTTTGTCTTTAAATTTCTAATTTTAAATTCTAAATCTTTAAGTTTATCTTTAATTTCAGAATTGTCTTTTTCTAAGTCATGCATCTGTTTATATAATTGATTTTTTTTCGTTGTGATCCTCTGTTTTTGGTTAAAATTATATAAAAGATCGCTAAAAGATTCCTTTTTATTGAATAATTCTTTTTGAATAATATCTAATTTGGATTGTTCAACCCTTAATTCTGAAATCGAATCATTTATTGATTTAATTTCTGATTCTAATACGTTAGACTGTTCTTTTTGAGTTGCTGCACTTAATAAACCCTTTAATCTTTTTACATAAGGGGTTTCATAAACATATTTATAGGATATAATTTGTTCTCCTGCTAAAGTTACACATTTACCCTTGAAACCAAGTTTATTATAAAGTTCTCTTCCAGAATGGTAATCCTTAACAACTAAGCAATTCTTTACTTTAGAATATATAACTTTCTTAATATCTAAATCGTCATCGACGACCTTAACAAGCTCAGCTAGATAACCGAGGATCCCATTAGCAGAAATATCAACTAAAGGTTGAATACCTAATTTTTTGGGAAGATATATATTACAATAGGCACTATATTTTTCTTTCAATCTTTTTAATAGAGTTAAAGTGTCCCAATCCTCCGCTACAAAACTATATAATAATTTTTCACCTAGCACAGATTCGATAGCATAGCTTAATTCATCACCATACTTTAAATATTCAATTAAGGGGCCCTTAACTTTCAAATCTCTCCTATTAATCTCATCCTTAAGAATTGATATACTTGAAGGAAGAACAACTCGTCGTTCTCTTAGTGATGTCTGTAGAATTTTTAACTTATTTATCTTTTTTAACTTTTCAAATTCCAATTTTTTGATTTCTGAATCAATCTCATAGATTTTTAAAGTAATTTTTCTGAGATCTCTATCGATTTCTTGTAATAAATCTTTTGAAGGATTTTCTAGAAACCATTTATTTTTTTCTAATTTATGTTCTATATCCTTAAAACTTTGAAATAGTTGGTTGATTTCGTCATTTATGGAATTGATTGTTTTCTTATTATCTTGAATTTTTAATTGTTTCAATTCCTTTTCATTAATAATTTTATTATACTCATCCAATAGAGCCTTATTTTGTTTAATTTTCTTTACTAACTGATTCTGTTCCTTTATTAGGCTTGTAATTTGAACGTCTAATTTCTTTTGTTCCCTCTTAATTATTATTAATTCACTATCTAAACTTTCCTTTTGTTTTTCAAAATTAGTAATAATTTTTTCGATTTCTCTTACTTTATTAGACAGTACATCTAATTCCTGTTTAGCTAATATCTTTTCTTTTTGCCAATTCTGTATTTTTGCAATTAAATCTGTTTTTTCATAATCAAGTTCACCGAGTTTCTTTGACAACCTATTTATATTCTGTTCCTCAATAGAAATTTTATTAATTAATTCTGCGATTTCATTATCATATTTATCTTTTCTTTTCTTAATCCCATATATGACTAATTTAAGGTTTTCAATGAGTTCTTCAATTTTGTTTATGTCCTTTTCCAATTTTTCTCGATTTGCCCATAAAAGTTCATCATTGTATTTTTCTCTAATATCTAACAACTTTTTTTTTTGTTCCAAGCGTTTCAATTTCGGTGTTAAAAGCTCTAAACTAATGTTCAAGGTGTTTCTTCGACTTGTTAATGACTTTAAATCATTATCCAAAGTAAGCACGTTTCTTTTTTGGTTTAATATCTCATCTCGAAGAGGTTTTAATCCAATACCTTTTTCAAGAAAAGAACATAACTCTGTTGTTTTTAAGCTTTTAATAGCATCAATCTTTCCTTGACTGACGAAAGCAAACTGATTATCAGGATTGATATTTAAATCTGTAATTACTTTCTGTATTTCATGAGCCTGAACTTTATGAAATTCTTTTTCATTCTTACTTTTTATTTTAAAAAATGGAGATTGGCCTCTGATAACATATCTCCTAAGTTGTATTAGGTCATCCCCTTTTTGAATATGAATTTCAACCATTGCATGATTCTGATTATTTCTAATAAAATTAGACCATTTTGTATAGCGATCATCTCTTTCATTACTACCTAATGCAAATTTAATAGCCTGAAAAATTGATGTTTTCCCACTCCAATTTGGGCCTACAATAATAACAAACTTAGCTTCCCCAAAATCAACCTCATCTTTTTGAAACGATAAGAAATTTTCTAAAATAACTTTCTTAATAAAGGTGTCACTATTTTGTTTCCCTAAAGTTTCATTTTCCTTATTCTTAGATTGTATTTGAGAAGTCAACTTTACCTCATCCTATTATTTTTCATTTACCAAACGCTTGTTTTATGCGATCAACTCTCTTTTTAGCCTTTTCCAAATTGATTAGTGCCTTATTGGGGGGTTCATTTAAAACAAAAGGGTACTTTGCCAGAATTTTCCCATCGTTGTCTTCTAATGGCTCTTTCTTATCAATTTTATCAATTATGAGCAAAAGTTCACTGTAATTCATAAAAGCAGCATTTTCATATAGCTGATTTAACATAAATTCTGACATGCGTGATTCTCGAATATTATTAATATAATCATTTACATTATTAGTTTTATTAAATTGTTCCTCTTCCATTTTTGCTATACTTTTTATTACATGTTGATTTTTTTTATCTTCTCCTGCAACTTGTTTATCATTTGAAATCTTTGGTATGATAGAAGGTAAAAACTCACCAGAATCTATCAAATCAAGTAGAATATGAGTAATCTCATTACTTATTTCATTTAGTTCTGAATTTAAAAAGTGTTTAAAAATGCCAACCTTTAGTAATTGTTTTATATCCTTTACTTCCCAATTATCAGTATAATTGACCAGCGCATTTATATCAAAAACTATTTTTGGATTCTTCTCCAAAAAATCTCTAAATACAGTTTCCCTTTCGCTCTTATTTAATAACTGAACTTTTATAAATAAATCAAAAGAATCATAAACCTTTGATGAGATTTCTATAATATCTCGAATATCATAATTAATCCATATTAAAATTACATTAGCTTCAATAAAATTGAAAATAACCTCTTTTTGTGAGGTTGTGAAAACTTCAAGCAAATTGGTTTCTTTTAATAAGGTCTTGAAATTTAATTGTTGATTAATTAACAATAATTTTTTTTCAAATATATTGTCGGAATCAACCAAATTCTTATTTACTTCTTCTTCTTCAGATTTTAAATCCGTTTCTTTATCAAAATTTTCTCTAATTGCTTTTAAAATTGGCGTAAAGCTTTTTATAAACTTATCTGGAGCTTTTTTTATCTCATTATCGTTAAACTCAATTAACTCTAATGAGTAATTCATCGAGATTAACTTTATAAATTCTATTATATCCGTTCCAGGATTAACATTAATTAACACAGCACCTTTAGGTGAAATATACTCTTTTAAGACATTTTCATTATTAAATGTGGACATTGTCTTAATATAATTGATTATATCATTATATTTGTCCCGATAAAAGATCTCCTCTCTATTAACTTCAAGTTTAGATGGTAAAATCACTCGAAAATACCTTGAAAATTCTGGAATCTCGCTTAAATCTTTCATTGCAAATTTCAACAATACTTATATTGATTTTTATGAACACTATTTTAAAGACCATTTACACATATATATTTAGCGTTAATTATATTTAGTGGTAAATACATACCCGACAAAAACCATTAAATTTATATAATAGTAATCTATTTCATAAACTCTAAAATATTTTATGAGTTTTTATTTCTTCTATATTGCTTCTTGTTAAGTCATTATCCATGAGGTATAAATAAAATAATTAGAGAAAAGATATTTTCTAATTTACTATATAATGTTCTACCAAAAATATTCCTTGAAAATCTTCTCTAAATAAAAATCGTAATTTTATTTTTGGATTAATTATCGCTTAATTTTTAATGTAGGGGGCATAAGAACTAATATATTTAGCAGCATCATCAGGTGCAATAATAACCGCTAATCCCTCACGAGATTTAGCAAATTTCAGAGCGGCAGCTAAAATCGCACCTGTCGAAGGACCTACCAGAATACCATTTTTCCTTGCCAATTCAATGCCAGTTTGATATGCACTATCATCACTCACCTCTAAAATTTCATCAATTACCGATTTATCTAAAATTTTTGGAATTAAATCATCCTCAAGGTCAGTTATTCTCTTCAAACCAGGTATATTATGTATTGTATTTGATGGTTCTACCCCTAAAATTTTAATAGACGACTTTTTTTCTTTTAAATATTTCCCAACTCCTGTAATAGTGCCACATGTACCTGTAGCTGCGAAAAAATAATCAATTTCTCCATTGGTTTGCTCCCAGATTTCCGGACCTGTGGTTCTATAATGAGCCTCTACATTTAAGTCATTTCCATATTGATCCGGATTAAAATATCGTTCTCCTCCCTTACTAATTAAAATTCCATTTACTACACCTCTTGCGCCTTCGTTAGGGAATTTAGGGCATAGGTTATCATCAGCTTCCCATAATTCCTTCACACCAAGTAATTTTAAAAGTATTTTTTTTTCTTCTGGAATTCTACTTGGTACAGCAATTTCAATAGGAATCCCTCTTGCGTTCGCTAAAGAAGCTAATGCTATTCCTGTGTTTCCAGATGAAGGCTCTATGATACGTTGCCCCTTCTTAAATATAACATCTTTAAGCATAGAATAAGCAACCCTATCTTTAATTGATCCAAAAGGATTATACCGTTCCAATTTTATGTAAATTGGAAATTTTTTATTCGGATTAATTCTTTCATTCAGTTTAACTAACGGTGAAGGATTTTCTCTATTTGAAATTAAATCTTCAATGCTTTCATATACTCGTAATTTGTGATTTATTCCTATTTTCCCTTTTCTATTATTATATGATGCTGACTTCATTTTGACATCCCTAATTTTAGTATTCATAATTAAAATTCTACAATTTTAACCAAACAAGTGTTATTTGAGAGAAAAAATTTTGATGGTTAAGTGAGAATTAATGAAACTGTTGTTTAACAACAACAACCAAAAATACAGCAATTAAAGGTAAGAAACCCTACCTTGTTCTGATTATTAATTCTCATTAATTTTTGAAATACTTGTTCATTTAAAATATTCATGGTGATATTTAATAAAAATTCTTATTCATCAAATAAAAAAAAATAAAAGAATTTTTTAATCTTTATTTTCTTCCCTCAATTCCATGCATGCAGAAATATCCTCCCTTTAACTCATATTTGGAGAATAATCCACATCCAAAACAACTACAACCTTTATCTTCTACTTGATCCATCGGTTTTTCAGTTTGTCCTCTGGAACAAAAAAGGGCGTGTGGTTCAAATTCATTGAGCTGATTTGGTTTGAATGAGGGACAAGGTCCGCAGAATTTTACAGGCACTGTAGTATTCCTACTAATGCTTACGGCACTCGGACATTGATTCCTCAGTATCTGGTACTGGTTTTGCCATTATTTTCACATTTTTTGTTGATTTATATAAAATTCCATGTCAAGTAAATCTAAATTTTAGATTACGATCAAAATGAGCAAGTTAGCTTTTAAATTTAATAATTATAAACTATTAATTTTCGATAAGAGGAGGTTATAATATCTGTGTTTAAACTAATTTGTGATTTAAAAATTCAAGATATAAAGTAATTTGTTTCTCAATAATGTCATAATGAGTGAATTTACCTTTTTTCCACCCTCTAATTAATCCAGCATTTTCAAGGATTTTTAAGTGATGTGAAATAGAGGGTTGTGATTCATCCATTACCGCCTCTAATTCACAAACACATCGATCTTTTTCTTTTAAGATGTTTATTATTATGAGACGCTTTTTATTTGCTAATGCATTGAGAAATATAGTTAAATCTTCAAAACTAGTATTCTGAATCATATCATTTCCTAATTCCCGTAATTGTTTGAAATGTAGATCTGGATTCTCAATATCTTCACATTTTATCAACTTAGTCTTAATTTCTTTTTCATGTTTAATATTCATTTCTAACACAATTAAATAATTCAATTCTCATTTATCCAATAATTATGGAAGATAAACAGATTTATAAAACCTTATTCAAATCAATAAACTTTTATTCGAATAAAAATTTTATTATTTAAGATTAGTATAAAATTTTCAGAAATTAACAGATAAAAACTGAAATATTATGAGTGAAGAAGAAGGTCGCGCAATCAGTTTTTTTGAGAAATTCTTGCCACTTTGGGTTGCTCTATGTATATTTATCGGGATTATCTTGTCTCAAATTATCCCTCGCATTAGTGAAGCCATTGATTCTTTACAGATTGGGGGAATTTCTGTACCTGTGGGGATTTGTTTATTTTTAATGATGTATCCAGCAATGCTGAATCTTCAAGCTTCTGAGTTGAAAAAATTAGGTAGAAACCCTAAGCCAATAATTTTAACAATTATTTCTAATTGGATTATTGCTCCGTTTGTTGGCTTAGCGATGGTGAATATCTTTTTACCTGGTAATTCTGAAACTATGAGACAGTTAACTGTTGCAATTATTTTACTCTCCAGTTCTCCTTGTACTGCAATGGTTTTAGTGTGGGGCTGGATGGCAAAAGGTAACCAAGAGCAAAATGTGATTAATACAAGCCTAAACACCATAACAATTATATTTGGCTATGCTCCTATGGTAATACTACTAACAGGTATTCAAGATATACAAATTGATTGGTTTCTTTTATTAATTTCGACATTCATTTTCATAGGTCTTCCGTTATTAGGGGGATTAATCAGTAAAAGATTGATTGTATCTTCTAAAGGTGAAGATTGGTTTAATAACACTTATCGTCCAATTGTAGGAAATATATCAATTATTGCCTTGCTAACAACTTTAGTTGTCTTATTTTCATTAAATGGTGATGTTCTGATACGTAATCCTGATTTGTTGTTAATAATATCAATTCCCCTCTTAGTAGGGTTTGTTATTGTTGTTGGGTATAATATTTTAATTACAAAACTCATTAAATTGAAGTATAGAGAGGCAATTATCACGGTCATAATCGGTTCTTCTAGTCATTTTGAAATTGCGATTGCTACTGCTATTGCCATTTATGGAATTGGATCATGGGCAGCTTTAGGGACTACAATGGGGCTTTTTTGGGAGATACCTGTGATGCTTTCAATTGTCTATTTAGGGCGATATCTCAGAAAACGAGGTTTTTGGGAATCATAATAAATAAAAATACCTAAAAAATATATTTTTTAGAAGAGTTATTAATAAATAAAAAAGAGGAAACATTAAGATATGTCTGATGATGAAATAGATAAAACAATAGAGGAAGTTATGAAAGAAATTCGTGCATCGCCAGATTATTCAGGACACTCTTGTAGTGCTCACTCAGATACGCAATGTTCTCAAAATAAAAATAGCTCAGATAATGAAGAAAATAATGGAAAATTGAAAGTTGAGATTTACGTTCCATTAGATGCATGCACTTGTGAGTGGGACAAGTTTATGAATCGAGTATTTATCGAACTTACACCCTATATTAAACACATCGATTATGATACTAAGAATCTTAATTCAGTAGAAGCAAGAAATCTTAATTTACATAATAAATGTATTGTAGTTGATGGAGAGAAAAAGTTTTCTTCTTCATTTACTCTAAAGAGAGAATTACCAAGGCTCTTGAAAGCTAAAGGGCTTATTTAATTTATTTTTATTATTATTTAGAGGTGATTATTAAGATTAAGAAAGTGAACATAACAATTTTTGCTCCCGACCCTGAAAAAAGGTTGTCAAAGGGACGAGAATATGCGATAAATATAGATGACAATGGAAGCATTGTTAACGCGCTAAGCGCTATAGATAAACAAATCTATATGGATCCTGAAGGTTCCCTATTCCCCTTATATAAGGGATTGATTCATAGCTATTTGCAGTTGATTTGGGAGGGGGAAGAGGATAGAATTTATGAGGACTGTGCTGTAAACGCATATGGTCCAAATAGAGAATTTATGAACTTACAAGAAGATGTTAACACAGAATTATATCCCAATAGTAATATTACTATTGTAGTCCATGCAGATTGATGAGCTGATGTTATGAAAGAGCGATTAGATTATGGTGCCTTTAAAAAATTTATCATGGAAACCTATGGAAAAGAAGATGAAACATTTGCTCACTATTTTAAATTGAAAAGATAAAATCAATGAATTTGAATGAGATCTTTCAATAAACGTTAGTGAAAGATTGACAATAGGAATGCTTCCTATTAAATTGAATCGAATTGTATAAAAATATCGTTTTATTTTAAACAATATATGGATATTTTTACACATCAATTTATGGGTATTTTAGCGGGATTATTCACATTGAGAATTTTAAGTCCAGAAGCGATTATTCTTCTTTGGATAATGACATATCTCCCTGATTTTGATGTGTTTTTGGAACCAATTCGAAGAATAAGAAAAAGTTATTTCTTATCACATAAAGCGGCTTCCCATTCTTATATTATTGGGCTTTTCTTTACTGGAGTTATTAGTTTTCTTGTTTCCATAATAAGAAATGCTCTATTCCTTGAGGTTTGGATCGCGGCTTTTATAGGTTATAGTATTCATGTATCATTAGATTTCTTTACAGCCTCAAAAGTGCCTATTTTTTATCCCATTACTAAAAGGGAATACAGACTTATCGTTGATAGGGCAATTAACCCATTTTTAGCTATATTTTCAGGAATAAATACACTGATTCTAATTGCAAGTTTTTATATAAATCCATACTACCATTTCTTTATGGGTCTTGCTAATTTCTATTTATATGCTTATCTACTCTACTTTGGAATTAGGATCCTTTTAAGAATAATAGTACAATTAAGTTTACCTAAGAATTCCCATTATATACCTGATTTTGTTCCTTTCTTTTATTTTATTTATGAAAACGATTCCTCTGCTGATACACTTAATTTCAAACTAAGTAAAAGATCTATATTTTCACTAAGGAGAAAGACAATCTTGAGAAAAAGTATCGTAAAGAATTCGGACGAAATGAAATTTTACAAAATAGCAAAAGAATTGAGTCAAGAATACAGATTCTTCCACAAATGGAATTTTATCATCCCGTTCTTTCGAGAAAACCCAGATAAAGTTAATGTTATTCTCATTTTATGCGAAGCCTTATCAAGAAAAACATCTCATTTTCTTTCAGTCATTATTGATAAAAAATCTAATCTGGTTATTTCAAAAGAAGAAGGATTTGGACCATTTAGGAAATGGGAAAATCCTAGTTTTTAATAATTTTGGGTAATATACATTTTTAAAAAACGAGATTATTAACATGTCAGAAGAAGAAATACTTTCAATTATCAAGAAATACGCCCTTGAGAACTCTGAAAATAATGATATCCATGGTTTTCCACATATTGAGCGTGTCTATGATTTATGTCTCCAGATAGGAAAAGAATTAGGAGCAAATTTATTTATACTAAAGATAGCAGCATATCTTCATGATATCGGTAGGATTCACATAAAAGAAGCAAGATATAATAAGAACCATGCCGAAAATTCTGCAGAAATGGCACTAAAATTTATAGAATCGTGTGGTCATAAGATTCCTCAAACTGATTTGGATAATATTATTCATACTATCAGAGCACATTCCTTCTCTAATAATGTTAAGCCAGAAACATTGGAAGCAAAAATCTTGTCTGATGTTGATAAATTAGACGCTCTCGGTGCTATTGGGCTCTATAGGACTATCGGATTTACACTTCAGAGGGGAGGTGATCTCGATAATGTAGTAGAGCATCTTGAGAATAAGATCATGAAAATAAAAGATCTTATGTATCTAGATTTAACAAAACAAATCGCAAATAATAGACAAGAAATTATTTTAGAATTTTATAACAAAATTAAAGAGGAAAAATAAGTTATTTCGGATAATATCGAAAAGTACAACGGTCATCTCCATCCGCAATTGTTTTTTTCCTTTCAAATCGAATCCATCTCTCTAATGGGTTCGCCATCACAATATCATAAGAACATTGTATTGGTCCTAATTCTGGCATGTCATTTTTCTGAAAAATCTCAAAATAAAAACATTTGTGAATATCAAAAGCTAAAATCTCCTCATCTGCCTTTAGAAATTCAACTTTAAATTTATCTTCTGAGTAAGTTTGTTTTGTACCCTCAACACTAGTTTCAACAAAGCTAGTCCAAGGATTAGGGTCCTTTTCATAAGCAGAAACTTGCGGTTGTAACATTATTTCCATGATCTTTTCATATACTCCCATTACATGCTGTTCTAAATCTTCTAGTCTGATCTTCTTCTCCTGAAACGTTTTATGTAAAGCCATAACAAATATTGGATTTAATCCATGGCGTTTACTATCGAAATCTGGCATTAGGTATTCATTTTTTAGATATAAATCATTGAAATGTTCTTGAAAATTTGAATTAAGTTTATTCGCAATATCGTTACAAAATTGTTCAGTCAAGTATTCTTGTACTTTAAGGAAAAAATATTGCTTCAATTGATCAATTTGGCTCATACAAATAAAAAATTATTGTGTTTTAATAAATTTACATATTAATCTAAGATAAGTCGTAATCAAGATTAAATTTATCCTTAACCCATTTCT
>JAHLWJ010000588.1 GCA_019057975.1 Promethearchaeota archaeon
CTTCACCTTTAAAAAATCTACAAAGGGTTGAACAATCATTATTTAATATATTAACAGATTATCTTAGCAAGGATCAGATTTCTGTTGACAAATTACTTCCAATTTATAGTCTTGAAAAGATAAAAGAAATAATCTCTCTTTTATTAGAAAGATGTAAAGAAAGACTAATTATAATCGTTCCAAATATAGAAGGTTTTATACCCTTAGAGGAATTTGATTTAGAATATTCTGAAGACATTGATTCTGAACCCTCCACAAGAGAAATATCACCAACTTTAAAGAAACCGGTTATACCTCCAAAAAATAAGCCTTCCATAAGCAAAAAACAGAAAAAAGAATTGATAGAAAAAATCGACTCTACAGCAAAACGAGTTTCTGATCTTAAAGGATATGAGTTGAGCCATGATGTTGCTGACATTTTAGCAAAGGTTTCAGAGATTAATTCTGAATCTCTCATCATTGAGAATGTCCAGGGTTGGTTAAATAGATTATTAGTCATTAGGAAATATCTTGATCAAAATACTCAATATTTAATATTAGAAGCTATTGAGAAATGGAAGAAAGATTATTTAAAAATTAAGAAAAAAGTAGAACCAGAACAAGCTGAAGAGGAAAGTACTGAGAGTGGGGTAGAGAATGGAAGAACACTCGGAGCAGTAACGAATAGCAAGGGATTAAAAATAAAAATAATTTCTTCAGAACCTCATAACAACAAACATGTTAATGCTTTGAAAAAGAAATATTTTAAATATCTGAGACTAAAGAATAATAACATAGTTGCAATTGTTGGGGATGATATATATTTAGCTTTTGGTGTTTGTCAAAAAATTAAAAAAGAATCTAAATATGAAATAACTGGATTTACTACATCTTCTAAACCTTTAATGGAGCTGATCCAACCAAATATTTTAAAAATTATTAAGAAAGCTAAACCAACTAGGGAAATACAAATTAATGATGGATTTAATGAAATTATTGAAAATATAAATGATTATAGTGGAAGGGAAATATCCATAAAATTAAAGAATCTTCTTGATGTAGCTTTTGAAAAAGACGGGATTTCTCTTAATATTTTAGAATTTAAACTATTGATTAACAAATTAGAAAAGTTGCGTTATTCATTGGAAGATGATATGAAAGCATATGTAATAGAAGAACTAAATAAATTAAATAAAGAATTTTCCTCGTTAGAATTAATGTATCCCCCAGAGTTTAGATCTCCAATTATTGAGGAGAAACCAACAGAAGAATTAGACCAAAAACTTGAGTTTGAAGATAGAGAAATTGAACCGTTGGATCCTGAAAAAGTGAATAGCCTTTTTGATCTATTTTTGGAAAAAATCGATGACCTCAAGGGTGTAGAGTTAGGGGAGCAGATTGATAAATTCATAGAAGTTATTTTAAAATTACAAGGTTATTCACAAATCATTGATTGGAAGAAAAATTTATCTAATTTAGATAAGGTGTTAGATGATACAGTTAAACAAAAAATAAGACAGGATTTCCTTACTTGGAAGAAAGGGATTTTAAATCCAGCACTTATAGATGAAACACCAAAATCAGAAGAATATGTTAATTCATCAACAACTCAGAAAGATTATATGTCTGAAATTGAAGAGGATTATATAAGTCCCGGATTATCACAATCACAATTTCAATCAGATAACATTACTTCCGCATCTAAAGGTGATAGTGAAGAAAAAAAAATTGATCCATCTGTAAAAATGAAAGAGGAATTCGACGATATTGAGAAAAATTTCACGGAATTAAACGGTGTGGATATTAGCAAAAAAATACAAAATATTGTTGATATATTTTTAGAAACTGAAGGGTATTCAATGGATCTTAAAGAAATTAAAGATTGGATAAGTAAACTTCGAAGAATAAGAAAGCCACTAGATGATGAGATCAAAGAAGATTTTGTAATAGCTTTCTTCAAATGGAAAGAAAAATATTCAAAAGGAGACTCAGACAACCAGACATTAGATTTTGGTCCTTCTTTTGAATATTCAGATGAAGATCATGATGCTCTTTATAGCAAAAGTGGAAATAGTTTAAATAATAAAATCGAAAGTTTGATTCAAGCCTCCAATATCTCTACAGGTAATAAATTGAGTGGTGAATTGCAAGATATATCAGATATTGTTTTGCGATCTCATGGCGCTGTCGCTGCCAATGTAATAAGACAATGGATTAGTAAATTAAGATCGATAAGAGATCTCTTAGAAGATGAAATCCGGGAAGAATTTCTAGAAGAGTTAGAGATGTGGAAAGAAAAATTTGTTTAATCAGAAATTTACATAAAAACAACTTGTTCGACTAAATCTCTGATTTTTATTAACTTCCTATTTATTAAAATTCGAACTTTCTTTGATGTGATTTTTGGATTATTGATAAATAATTCTTGAACCATCACATGACACGTTTTACCTTTTTTAGCTAATTTTCTATGATCTGGATTATTTTCATCATAAGTCGGAATAGGAAACATAAAAGGGCGCTTATGTATATGCCTTGAACTTTTAATAAGTATTATATTTTTTGATAAATTTGGAGCGTTCAAAATTGCTGATAAATAATAAGCTTCTTCTTCTAAATCAGTAGAATAATAATAGTTTTCCGATCCAATAATTACTTTTTGTTCTTCATTATCAATAACTGCAGCTTTTAGATGAGAGCCACTTGCGTTGTAAACAATAAGAAAAGATTTATTATTTATTTGCTTTTGTAATTTATTCCAATAATTCAAATTATCATATAATGTATCTATCTTGGTCGTTTCCTTTTTATTTTCTTGATAAAAACTATTTACTTCATTATAGAAACCTTGAGCCTTCGGATAATGTTGAAGAAAATCATGGTTAAAAATTAGTTGTTCATTAACAGGTAAAAATACATCTTTCAATTCTTTTAAATGAAAAGGGATAAGCTGTATGTTTAAAAAGGTTTTAAAGTGAAATTTTTGCTCAATTTCTTTGTTTTGAAAGTGAAATTCCCA
>JAHLWJ010000589.1 GCA_019057975.1 Promethearchaeota archaeon
ATATTCTTCCCCCATTTATTATATTCTAACTGTAAATATAAAATTTTCTATTAGAAAATCATACAATTGTATGTTTTCATATAAAAAATTGTAAAAATCACCAAGTTATGATTGTATATTAATCTCAAATCACTGTACATTGAAACCTGCTAGGTATGATAATTTAACCTAATAAATAACAGCAGATTCGTTTCTTTAGTAAATCTTATATGATGTAGCTATTTAATCAATACTATGGATGAGAAAGTTGATGAATATATAAAAAAACAAAAATCCCCGCAAAAGGAGATTTGTCAGAGATTAAGGAAGATTATTCTAAAAACATTTCCTGAAATCAATGAAGAAATGAGAGTAGGAGTTCCTTGTTATGGTCATACAAAAGAAGATCCTTGTGGAAAATATTACATCGCTGCACTTAAGGACCATGTTAATTTAGGTTTTTCATTAAAAGGATTATCGAAAGAGGAGCAAGAATTATTTGAAGGTAGTGGAAAAACAATGAAGCATATTAAGGTTTATTCTTTGAAAGAAATGGATGAAAAAAAGATTATTAAGCTAATTAAATTGGTAAAAGAAAAATAAGATCTATCTGCAAGCTGCAATTTTCTCTTTTTTTACAGAACCTCCGAAGTTCTAATCATTAACAGCTAATTAGAATAAGAGCCTGCTAGTTATGATAATTTTATCTAATCATTTTTTCTTATATCTTTGTTTTTCGTTGAAAAAGGCAACCGATGCATAACCAGCATAAACTCTACCAGAATGCTTTACACCTTTAGGAATAAAAAAAGTATCTCCCCTCCGGTAAGTTTTTTTAATGCCGCCGACATCGAGATCAACTTTTCCATTAACGACGACTTCCCATTGACTTTCATGAGAGTGTTCAGGTATATCAACATCTTTTGAAAATTCCATAAATATCACCTGATTATTTTCTCCTTTGGATAAATAACCTTTAGCCCCTTCAACAGGAATATCTACCTCGGGTAAATCCGATATTGGTTCTGGGAAAATACTTGACATGGTTTTCGACCTCCATCTAGATAAATGAGATTACTTTTTTAATACTTATTATCCCTCAAAACGTAATGCGACTCTTAACCTCTAATCACTGTACTTTAATGAGAATCTTAGTCTCTAATCATTGAACATATTAGATGTTCAAACTCTGATCATAAAATATGATTAGAGTGTTTTTATAAGTTAAATAGAATAATACTTTCAGTGATCCTATCAAATTGTTTATTAACGATAACATCGTGGCATTTTATAGAGTTGTTTAGGAAAATGACATTATTTAACAAAATCCTTATATACTATGGTATACATAAGTATACTATGGTAGACATGAGTACGACCACGATTAAAATTCACAAAGAAACAAAAGCAGAAATAGATCAATTTAGAGAATACAAAAATGAAAGCTATGATGAGGTTCTGAAAAAACTCATTTATATAGTAAAAAATATCAGAAAGAAACCTGAACTAAGCAAAGAAACTATTAAAGCAATCGAACAAGCACGAGAACGTATAAAAAAAGGACACTTTGTGACTGAGGAAGAAGCAAAAAGACGGCTGGGTCTAAGCTGATGTATGAAATTAAAACTTTATAAATAAAAACACTATTCGTTATTCAAAGGGTGAGGCATTTATGATTGCAGAAAATGGTGAAAAGATCTGGAAAATATTCTTGAGAAAGCATTGGAAAATGCTTGTTTTATTTGTAGTAGGAGCTATTTTGGCATCGATCGGTGCAATTCTTGTCTATTTATGGTTCGTAGGAGATGCTCAATTAACTGGACTGGTACCTGCGACTTTAGGTCTATGGACAATGGGACATTTCGTGACTTTTTTGTTACATTTGATTTTCTGGGAACTTCTCTTCATCGGAATCCCAGTAATTTTAGCAGCAGTAGCAGGTTGGATATGGTGGAAAAAATTACCTGATGATGAAAAGGAAGAATATAAGCGCGGACATCTTTTCGGCAAACGTTCGCACAGAACAGAAGGAGGAGAAGGAATATCGTTTTTGATCTTTATTGCGTTCATCATCAAGGTTTACCTTGATGGAAACTGGAATGTTCCTTTTGCAACTTGGACATTTGACTATCTCGTGTATTCTTGTCTTTGGGCATTAATCTGGGTTTTAATCATCTTCGGAATTCCTATGGCTTTAGGAGGCACCTGGTGGATACGCCATGAGATGAAAAAGAAATCCTAGAAACAAAACCTGCTAGGTCTGATAATTATTCTTAACAAACTCCAATCATAAAACATAATAAGAATCTTACCCTCTAATCACTGTACATATTAGATTTTCTTAGACTCTAATCATAAAATACGATTAGAGTTTTAAACTCTAATCAAAGAATATAATTACAATTTAAAGGATAGTAAGTCGTCTAACGGACAATAGCTTCTACTTTCTGTGTAAAATATTTTTCAGTTTCCAGATAGAGTAACGTATCATATAATTTAATTAATTTTTCCACTGCTGGATTTTCTTCATTTAATTTAAACAACTTAGCCCTTCCAATTTCTCTTGTTGGAATGACTATATTCAATCGTAATAAATTGTCCCAAATTCTATGTAAGGTCGTCCATCCTATATTTGCATTTTCTGCTATATCTGTTAACGAGTAATCTAATCCTCTCCCTTCGATTAAAAAGTCAAGAACTCTAATTACAGGAGAATTTCCTAATGCTTCTCTAAATATAGTTGTTTCTTTCATCATATAATATTATATCCTACCCACTATATAAAACTTTCTAATTTGGTATATTGATATACCGTAATATTAGATAACATTTATATGTTTCTATGATTTAACCTTAAAAGGATAATGGAAAAAAGAGCAATTCAAGAAAAAACTTTAAGAAAATTAATGGCAATGAAACCCCCAAAATGGGGAAGTTCTCATACTGAAGAAACAAATTTAGTAAAAGAGACCTTTTGCACAATAACAATTATCACCTCTGGTAACATTCTCTTTTTCAT